>JBFEWI010000312.1:0-1290 GCA_041546475.1 Sulfurovum sp. | reverse complement strand
ACCTATGTCAGTAATGCAGGCTTGGATGAGACGACCAATACCATGTTCCGTTCTTTAGATGAGAGCAAACAGCGTAATCTGATAGAAGAGATGATCAAGACAAAGATCGTCCCTACTTTGGAAGGGGATAACGGAGGTGTCGAGCTTGTGAACTATATCCCGGGAGATAAACCGCAAGTGTGGCTGAACTATCTGGGCGCATGTTCAGGGTGCCACCTGGGATCCACCTCTACGGCGGATATGTTATTGACACACTTTGAAACATTAATCGACAAAAATGTCGTTCTCTATTTAATGTAAAGGAGGAGAGGGATGAATAAGATCTCTGCAGTTGTGACCTCGGTCGAGGATATGGGAATCGTGGCTTATATTACATTGCAGGTCGGCGAGACAGATATCAAGATCACTAAATCAAAAGCTCCGACATGGCTTCAGGCCGGTGATCTTGTCTATTTTACCTTTCAGGAATTTTCAGTATGTGTAGGTAAAGCCTGCAATGGAAAGGTCTCTATTGAAAATCGCATCCCTGCAGTACTGAACAGTGTACGAAAAAATCATTCACTCTGTGAGTTGACATTTGACAGCAAGATAGGCGAAGTCGTTTCATTGATGACGCAAAGTGCCTTTGAAGAGCTGCAACTTGAGGATGGTTACAAGGTGACACTGTTGTTACGCGATATCGATATCAATCTAGAACCTTATATTGAACCGAGGGTTTTAGAGGGGTTTATGGATACTAGAACGAAAGTTGCAAACTAATTTTTATAATTTAATACCAAGGAGCTAACAATGGCAGTAATGATAACAGAGGAGTGCATCAGTTGTGATGCTTGTGCACCGGAGTGTCCGGTTGCGGCGATCTTATCTGAAGAGAGTGACAGAAATCCATATGAGGGTGACTATTTTTATATAAAGCCTGAGACCTGTGTTGAATGTGTCGGTCATGCCGATACACCAAGATGTGCGGATGCATGTCCAACTGAAGGGGCTATCGTATGGGATATGCCGTACACGACAGATTTTGAAGAGTATTATGCGGCTGGAAACACAGAAGGCAAATATAAGATCCGTGATCATAAAAAGAAAGGTTTGATGCTACCGTCTGTGAAGTCTCAGGCATTCATGGAAGAGATCTCTACGGATCTGCGTGAATCACGTGCCAATGTTGCGGATTCATTTTAGGAATTTCAGATGAATATTGCATTTGCATCGAATAACGGAGAGGCGATCAATGAACATTTCGGATGGTCTAAGACTTTCTATCTTTTTGAAGTGAAGAAGGATTCCTTT
>JBFEWI010000210.1:0-2786 GCA_041546475.1 Sulfurovum sp. | reverse complement strand
GACACTGACATTCCTTAAACCTTTTGAAAAGGCGATCATCGATCATCGTATGAAAAAGTTGTCAAAAAAGCATATCTGTTTTACCTTTTCTGGCTTCGAGAAAAGAGTGGAAGAGATACTGGAACACTACAGTGAAGCAGATCTCGTGATCGAAGGCCACTTTCATCAGTGTAAGACCTTAGGTAAATACATCTCGTTGCCCTCATTGGCATGCCAGAGTATGGTAGGTGTCATGGAAGAGGGTAAAATGTATTTTAAGACACTTTGATGGTCTACATTACACTTTTTACAGTGGCTTTTCTCTCTGCCACACTGCTTCCGTTGGGAAGTGAAGGGTTGCTGCTTTACGATATATCCCAAAAGCACTCATTGATACTCTTATGGATCTTTGCAACACTGGGCAATACACTGGGGTCTATGGTGAACTATTGGTTGGGGTTAAAGGGTGAGACCTACCTTGAAGAAAAAGGGCATCTTTCTGCTCAAAAGATGGCAAAAGCAAGAGGTTTTTTTGACAAGTATGGAGGTTGGACCCTCCTGTTGTCATGGGCTCCCATTATCGGGGACCCCTTGACCTTTATAGCGGGGGTTTTACGCTATAGATTCAGGTGGTTCATAGGTATTGTAGCAGTAGCCAAAGGGATGCGTTATGCCATTGTCATCTTTTTAGCAAGCAGTCTGTCTGTATAAAAAGAACCAAACGGGATCAGTGACAAGAGTGAGTAGAGTGCTGTCTCTTTCAAAGTAAACCCAGCTTCTTTCTTCGCTTCAATGATCTGGTAGATGAAAGCAAACACAAGCAGACCGTGCAGCATACCTACGACTTTCGTGGCAATTGGATAGCCAAAACTGTATTTGAGCGGCATAGCGATGAAGATCAGGATGATAAAGGATATCCCTTCTATTTTGTTGATCAAACGAAACTTTTGTAATTCAGACATAACGTCTCCTAATTATGATTTTTGTGAGTATATCAGAAGAAGTTTAACAATAATCGTTTTTAATCTATAATGATTCATCAAGAGTAAAGGGGAGAAGATGAAAAATGAAAATGTAGATGTTAAAAACATACCGGAGTATGATTTTGATATCCTAGAGATGATCAAAGCAGGTTTCAATCGTATAGAAGGTGTCAAGGGAATCTTTTTAGCAGCCTTTGTTGTTTATGTCGTTATTTCCATTATCGTTCAAATTGTATTGGGCACTTTTTTCCCTTCTCCTCCACCGCCGGCAGAACCAAATTATCTGAACCAGATGATCGTGACTATCTTAAGTTATCCGGTACTTATGCCGCTTATCGTAGGTATTATCATGCTTGCCATCCACTACTCACGCGGAGAGCGCCTGGCGTTTCAATCTATCTTTCATTACTATCATCTTACAGGCAGGCTGTCATTAGCTGCGTTACTCATCTATATTCTGACGGTGATAGGTTTTGTACTGCTTATCCTTCCGGGGATCTATTTGAGTATCGCGTATGTCTTTACTTTACCACTTATTGCCGATAAAGGAATGGATGTCTGGGAAGCGATGGAGCTTTCACGAAAAACGGTCACGAAACACTGGTTTAAAGTCTTTGGCCTGTTCTTCCTATTGAGTCTGATTATGGCACTGGGGGCATTGGCACTGGGTATCGGCCTTATTTGGGCAGTTCCCCTGTTGTTTGTCACCCTTTACGGACTGCTTTATCCGCTTATCTTTGACGGAGTAGAGATCTAAGAGTTAGGACCCTGTTGAGGCATAAGGGATCTAGGGTTGGATCAGCCTATCAACTGGCTGCAGAGATCAAAACGGTTGTGCGTCATCAAATGCACTTTTCCGTGGATATCCATCATCTCATCAAAGATGCGTTTTGAAAGGGCAAATCCTACTTCCTGTTCTCTCTCTTCTCCGTCCATCGCTGCGAGGTTCATTTCATCTATAATGTCTTTGGGTACAGAGATCCCAGGGACCTTGTCATCAATGAAGTTGGCTGTTTTGGCCCTTACGATAGGGAACTGGCCCAAGACAAGCTGGGCTTCTTTTGCCGTATCTCTGATGCTCATTGCCTTGGCCTCTTCAAAAAGTACCAAGAGCTCTTTGGCATTATCCAGGGTGTATACCGGCTGGGTGATGATGGCACGTGCACCGTAATTGAGTTTTTTGATCATACGTTTCTTCAGGCTGTTCATATCTTTTGCAGTAGCATTACTGACAGCAAACGGGTAGATGGGCTTAGGTGCGGGATTTAACTGCTTGTTACTGTAGTCGACCCCTTTGTTCAGGTGGTAGATGATACTCAAAAGCAGGGTAGAGTCACGCTCCAATACACCTTTTACCTCCGGCTGGTCTGAAAACTTTGCCGGGTCACCTGTCAGTGCTAGTATACAGCGCAAATCAAAGTCATTGGCCCCAAGAAGCGTAGACTGCAGAGAGAGCTTGTTCTTGTCTCTCATACTCATCGTAGCAATGACAGGTTTTCCGAATGTCTGCTGTACTTTGATGGCAGAGAGTACCCCTGACATCTTGAGCTTTGCCAAAGGATTGTCCGTACATGAAAAACCTGTAACTTTGTTCTGCAGATCGTGTTTTTTAATGTCAGCTATGATGCCGTCTATGGAGGCTCCGTGAGGTGGGTTTATCTCAACGGTAATGAACTTCTTATTGTTACAAAGAATGTCGCAAAATTTTTCAAACATGAATATACTCTTTATAGTTATAGTTTAATTAGTTATAATTCTACCTAAATAATGCATAGAGGGTTATTACAGAATGACCAAAGCATAATATATTAACAAATATTAATT
>JBFEWI010000142.1:0-4889 GCA_041546475.1 Sulfurovum sp. | reverse complement strand
TTGCAGAGTTAAGGATCTTTACATGTCTTAAAATACCTGAACTGTCATCTGCCACACCTGTACCTGCCGTGTAATTTCCATTGACGGTAACTTCGTATGTAAGCGGTGTAGCTGACATATTTGCATTACCAATGAGTGTTACACCACCCCATTTACCTACTGTTGTGTCAGTGCCACTCAGTCCTTCTACTGAGGAAAATATAATCGGTTTTTCAGCTGTACCGTCTGCTATAATCTTAGCGTTTTTATCAATGAGGAGATAGGAGTCTGAATTTTTACCGGCGATGCGTGTTCCCGGCTCGATAGTGAGTGTAGCACCGTTCGTTACAGATACATATCCGTCTAGGATCCATGCCTTGTCAGCAGTCCATGTAGTGTCTGTTGTAATATTCCCTATTACTGTTTCTTGTGTTGATGGCGCTGGTGGTGTAGTAGTACCACCTGTTGTACCATCTGTCGCAAGAGTATCACCCGTAATAGTAACAGTAGAATCACCATAGTTAATGGATGTATCCCCACATCCTGTCAAAGCAACAATAGCTGCGATCGAAAGTGCCATTTTAGTCAAGTTAGTCATTCTGTTATCCTAGTTTCACCATATTTGGTTTGTTGTACGGAATCGTGACAAAAATTGGAAACAGAGTGGAAACATAATGGAAACATTTATGTTATAAAATGGCTATATTATGATTAAAATAAGAAGTTTAGGTATCTGCCTTGATATAGTGTGAAGGATTGAGTTGCAACATATCATGTCTCTGCAAAAATATTTATTTGAGTCTTTTGATCGGTCAGACATACAAGTATTTTTTTCGTTACCGTTTTGTTATAACTCTACTATACTATTATCGTATCTCTTCGGAGAAATATCAATGGAAAGGAAAAAAATGAAAATAAGTAAAATGCTTCAAAAAGCGGTGAAAACTGAAGGTAAACATTCACTGACTTGTAAAACGATCGTTAAACTGAAGAACTCAAAAGAGTTCAGCTATCTTGTTGACAAGAACCGCTAACTAAACTTAAGACCCGAACGGGTTCATTCCACCCATCATGCCCATTGCCTGGGACTTTTTATTGTCTTCTATCATTTTATTGACATCGTTCATTGCTGAGATGAGCAGTATCTGTAAAGACTCCTTGTCTTCCAACAAAGAATCATCTATCGTAAGATCAATCACTTCACCTGCACCATTTGCAGTCAGTTCAATAAGCCCACCACCTGCTTTTGCGGTAAATTGTATGTTTTTAGCCTGTTCTTGTAGCTCTTTTGCTTTTTCTTGCATCTGCTCCATCATCTTACCCATGTTGCCCAAGTCAAAGCCTTCAAACATTACTCTAAGCCCTCAAACTCTACTGCGATGCTGTTGTCATCATCCAGTATAACGATTTTTGGCAGATGCTTATCTGCCTCTTCTTCACTCATCGTTGCATAGGCAATAATGATAATCTTATCGCCTTTATGTACTTTTCTCGCTGCTGCCCCATTCAGACAAATATCTTTTTTACCTGGTTCTCCTGGGATGATATAGGTAGAAAAACGCTCACCGTTATTGACATTCACGATATCGATCTTTTGTCCGACACGCATATTTGCTGCATCTAAAAGTTCCTGATCAATGGTAATAGAGCCTACATAATTCAAGTTTGCATCTGTTACTGTCGCTCTATGTATTTTAGAATAAAGCATTGTAATATTCATAAGTATTCCTATTTATTTCATAAAAATTATGGGATTATACCAAAATCCCCTATATAGTTATATTATACTGAAATTGTGGGGAAATTGGAAAGCCGCACTATGAAGTCGTGCGGCCTTAAAAAGAGATGGGTAGTTAGAATTAACGAGCCATACTTGCAGGGGAAAGAGGTTCTCCCCACATTTCAGCTGGGATTACATACTCTTCTACTACATTTCCACCGATGATATGTTCATCGATAATTCTGTCCATCTTCTCTTTCGTCAAACCTACATACATTGTATGCCCTGGCTCTACAAGCATTACCGGCCCTAATTGACAACGGTTAAGACATCCCGTCTGGATAGGCGTTACTGCCGGCATGATCCCTTTTTGCATCAATTTTTGTGCAAGGTACTGAAAAAGTTCTTGTGACTCTTGATCATCTGCTTTCACACAAGATGGTTTAGGCATCCCCGGAGGTGCTGACTGTTGACATTTGAAGATATAAAACGCTGGTTGTGGTATTGTACCTGGTACCATGAGAATCCTTTAAAGTTTAATTGGGAGTATTTTACTCCTATTTACTTAATTGAAGTTTAAATATACATGCTCAAGGGCATCAACCCTTAAATTTTGTACTTCGCGTACAGTAGTACATTTTACATACTCAATGAAAAATTTTAAGTGTAGTAAAAAGATTACAGCCTACTAAGTTCGAAAAGCGCTTTGTTGAGAGAATCTATTAGAAAAAGTGAATTAAGCCCTCTTTTTTAGCAGTTCTCGTACCACTTCTCTGTCATCAAAAGGATGTTTCACCCCTTTGATCTCCTGGTAGTCCTCATCTCCCTTGCCCAGTATGAGCAGTACTTCATTCTCTTCAAGTGCATCAAGTGCCATTTTTATGGCGAGTCTTCTGTCTGGGGTCGCAGTGACATGGTCTTTGCCGTGCAGGCCCAGTAAGATATCTTCAAGTATCATTTCGGGGACTTCATCCCGAGGGTTGTCACTGGTCACATAGATCTTGTTTGCATACCTGCCTGCTACCGCACCCATTCGAGGACGCTTCTCTCTGTCTCTGTTACCCCCTGCTCCAAAGACCACTGAGATATCTCTGTCTTTCATCGATTCAAGCACTTGATACATACCATCGTCTGTATGTGCAAAATCAACGATCACAAGCGGGTCTCGGCTCACCACTTCCATGCGTCCCGAGACCCCTGCAAAATACTCTACCACTTCACATATCTCTTCAATGCTTTTCCCCGTGAGCATCTGCACCGAACCTATGGCCGCCATCAGGTTGAACAAGTTAAAGAGTCCTACCATAGGAGAGTGGAAGGTTGCCTCTTCCTGCAAATGTTTGATCCCTGCCGTGATCCCATGCAGTAACGAGAAAGCCTGCACTTTAAAGGTTGCGGGTTCATCAACCCCATAACTCTGTGCACCTATAGGGTTATAGGTAATGTTTTTAATGTCGTCTTTATTGAGCAGTTTTGGTGATTCATCTGCAAAAAAGAGACTCTTCACACGTCTGTACTCTTCAACGCTCCCGTGATAATCCAAATGGTCAGAGGTGACATTTGTGTGGACCTTAAGGGCAAAAGTCAACCCCTCTATGCGGTTTTGGTCGATCGCATGGGAACTCACTTCCATGATAAAGTAGTTACACCCCATGTCCATCGTCTGTTTCATATTGTGCAGTGTTTCCAGGATGGAAGGCGTGGTCATGCTCTTCTCTTCTATACGTTTTTCCTGTGCGAACAGGCCACGTGTACCCTGCAGTGCCGGCTTCTCATCCAGATCAAGCAAAAAAGAGTAAATGGCTGCGGTTACCGTCGTTTTCCCGTTCGTTCCTGTCACACCGACCACTCTCATCTTTTCAAGTCCCCAAAAAGAGATCAATTCATCAACAGTGAGTGTTTCCGGTTTCGGCTCTAATGTTTCGTAATAACGGCTGTTTTGCGTCGTTTTTAAAAAGATCGTCTCTGTATCGAGTTTGCTTGTATCATCCGTCAGAAAAAGATAACCATCTTTTTGGAAATCCAATTTCACTATTTTTGCCCTCGAACAACATGGTAGAGTGCAAGTATATCCTGGTCGTTTCCAAAGAGGCTTGATGAAGCATCCAGGTACCCCAGTGCCATTTCATCAAAACCTTCGTTTGCAAGCTGTGTCACAAAATCTATAAACTCTTCTTTGTTCGTGATCACGACTTTGGTCGAGAACATAATATCTTCAAATGTTTTTTTGAAGCTCCCTCTGCTCTTTACAAGCTCCAGGAAATCACTGTAACGTATACCATCGCCATATTCTATCTGCTCTTCCAAAGGCTCAACCAACAGCTCTTGCAACTTATGTTTTGAACTGTCCAGATTTTCAATCAGTCCGTCGATGATGTCTACAGCATTCTCTTTCTCGCTCTTGATCATCTGATAATAGTCAAACAAAGCTTGTGCTTCTTCTTCGCTCTCTATCCCTAGATCACTCAAGTAGACGCCTATTTTTGCTTCATCCAATGTAGGGTAATCTCTTAAGATCAACCCGTAACTTCTAAGTGCCTTGGCATAGTCCCCCTGTAGGAACTCGCTTTCGGCTCTTTTCAGTAATAAATCTTGACTTATTTTGCTCATTTTAAATTATAATTGATCCAATTTGTCTTCAAAACCTGCAGGTACATTGACCACTGTGATCTCAGGGTGAATAAGGGTTTGCATCTGTCTCTCTACACCGAACTTGATCGTGGTACCTGAACTGCCGCAACCAACACATGCGCCTTGCAGTTGTACAAAGACTTTTCCTTCTTTAATGGCAATGAGTTGAATATCCCCTCCATCAAGTTTAATTGAAGGTCTTACCTTGTCTATAACATTCATTACGGCAGGTTCTAGTTCTTCATCTGTAAATGGTATCAATGTTTCTCCTTAGTTTATATCTCTAAAATAGAGATATCTCATAAAATTATTATAGCAAAATCATAGTAAAATCTTTGTTACTATGTTCTTTAAGTGTGTTATACACTAAAAGTACTACTTTGTCAATGGGTCTATGAATGGTTGAATGATGTAGTGGGGTGTATTCAAGGCAAAGCCTTGAAATACTGAAGTTTCAGAGGTAATTATACGAGTTCGATAATTGCCATAGGTGCTGAATCACCTTTTCTCATACGTGTTTTAATAATTCTTGTATATCCACCGTTTCTGTCTGCATACT
>JBFEWI010000226.1:0-2440 GCA_041546475.1 Sulfurovum sp. | reverse complement strand
TGTTTTCAACTTGTGCTTGCTCGAAGCTTTCAATGTATTTATTTCTCATGTGTTATACCTTTTTTGTATAAGTCTGGCCTAAAATACTTTGTTTTACACAAAGCAAGCCCTCTTTTTAAGTCCGTGATTTTACTATGATTCCCCTTTAGGAATTCTGAAACTACTTCATTGTTTTCATAATTCTTGGGTTTCGTAAAAGAAGGCGCTTCCAAAAGTGATGCTTCAAAACTCTCTATACTTAAAGAATCACTGTTCCCCAATACCCCTTCAACATTACGGCTCACAGCATCACACACCACCATACTTGCCAACTCTCCACCCGTTAAGATAAAATCTCCTATGGAAAAAAGTTCATCCGCCTGCGTTTCTATCACACGTTCATCGATGCCTTCATAACGTCCGCTCACCAGTACCACATGCGCTTTCTTCGCTAAACGTCTCGCATCGTTCTGCGTAAAAGGTTTTGCCACAGGAGAGACGAACACCACATGTGCTTTTGGGGATACCTCTTTGATCTTTTTCAATGTATCGATCAAAGGCTGTGGTGTCATCAGCATACCTGCACCCCCGCCTATCATCGGTGCATCCACACGCTTATGTTTATCGGTAGTAAAATCACGCGGATTGTAAAAATCGATAGAGATCTTTTCATCTTCGATGGCACGCTTTGAGATACTCTCAGAAAAATATCCTTTGATAAGCTCCGGGAAAAGTGTGACAAAAGAGAAATGCATCGTACTAGCTAGCCTCTAAAATGTCTTTCGCATCTTTCGTATAGACGATCTTCTCTTCTGTATCGACTTTGATAATGTAACGTTCGATGTAGGGGAGCAGGAACTGCTTGGATAAACCTGCTTCCACCAAAGCAGCATCTGTTTTCACAGCAAGGTAGTCTGTCTCTGCCATACGTTGTATATCCTCTACCACACCTAACACTTCATCATCCTGTCTGACACTGCAGCCGATGACATCAAACCAAAAGTACTGACCCTCATCCAGTTCACAGTTCTCTTTCGTTTGTGCTTCATTGGCATAGAGTTTTGCGTTGGTCAGTTTTTTTGCACTATCAACACTTTCGTATCCTCTAAAACGGATCGTACCGCGTTTATGATTGATATCGGCGATCGTAAGTTCTCCACGGTCACTTTTATAGGTCTGGCCTACTTTAAACTGTTCTGGAAAATCTGTATGAAGATGAAATTTGAGGTCGCCCCAAAGTCCAACGGTCCGCCCTATTTGAGCGATAAAAAAGTTGTCATTGGACATGGATTGTTACTTTGAAGCTTTTACGTTCACGCGGTAGTTTTTACCGCCTTTTGCTTTACAGCCGGAGATGACTGTTTTAATAGCATTGATCATTCTTCCCTCTTTACCGATAAGCTTACCTATATCTTCACTGTTCGCAAAGATAGTGATCTCATCGAAACCCTCACCAACCTCTGATATCTCTATAGAGATATCTTCAGGGTTGTTTACCAAAAGCTTGGTATAGGAGAGCAGGAAATCTTTAACCATTCAGACTATTTTTTACCTGCTAGTCTTTTTACTGTCGGGCTCATTTGTGCACCAACACTTAACCAGTAGTTCAATCTCTCTTCATCAAGCGTAAGATCTTTGTTTGCACTTACCGGGTTATAGTGACCGATCGATTCGATCCAACCACCATCTCTTCTTTTTCTGCTGTCTGTTACTACGATTCTGTAAAATGGCTTTTTCTTTCTACCCATTCTTGTCATTCTGATCATTGTCATATTATATCCTTTGTTATTTTCATTTGTTGTAATGCCTATCTCGAGGAAAAGGTATGCATTCTCTTCACAAGTACTGACAACTGTTTTTTAATGACTAAAACACTCATCAACACTTGATAAACTCTTTTTGGAACGCGATTCTACCATAAAAATTATAAATATTTTATTAAACGCTATGGCCTTCACACGTATAGGAGCGGAGTTGTAGTTGCTTCATACAGAAACCATCAGTTCTTAGCGAGGTCCGCCTGGGAAACCACCGCCCTGCATTTTCGCCATCATATCCTGCATCTGTTTCATACCGCCTTTTCCAGATAACTTCTTCGCCATCTTCGCTGCGTTTTTAAACTGCTTCAGTACACGGTTCACCTGTACCTGATCCAGTCCGGCACCTGCTGCCAAACGTCTCTTACGCGTATTGGTAAGAAGATCGGGGTCTTCCCTCTCTTTAGGTGTCATGGAAGAGACCATCGCTTTGATCATTTTGATCTCATCGGAGTTCTCCAGGTCCATATCACCTATCTGTTTTGCCATGTTCCCCATACCAGGGATCATTCCCATGATGGACTTCATGCTTCCAAGTTTTTTCATCTGTTCCATCTGTGCCAGGAAATCATTGAAATTGAACTGACCTTTTTTGATCTTCTGTGTGAATTTTTTTGCTTCTTTAGGGTCTATGGCAGCTGCAG
>JBFEWI010000012.1:0-17729 GCA_041546475.1 Sulfurovum sp. | reverse complement strand
GCTGGTGTCATAAGAAGTACAAATGCTGTTGATACCATCATCCATGCAGTATCACCTGTGTCCAGTTTATCTTCAGCAAAAGCGAAGATAGGCAAAAACATTGCCATTAGAGCCGAAAGTTTTAGTTTCATGCTATTTCCTTTTAAATTAATTTTTTACAAGACAATAGTAACATGAATGATAATCTTTTATCATGACTCTCTGATTAATTTTTAATCAATATGGTTGCTTATTGTATAAGAGGTATTTCCAGTTTAATAGAGTGTTCTTTAAGAACACATTTGATCTGGCTCATCTCTGCATGGGAGCATATCTCCTCATCTGTATCTGCGTAGCGCCCATTGGCAAGTATGGAAAGCTGGGCGATAGAAACTCTGTTATTGTCTATCACGACATGCTGACCGACGAGTAGTGTAAGAGAAATATCAATGGAGTCTGAAGATCTAAATGCATTCAGTGTTTTTCTGATAAGTTTAGAGAAATTATTTTGGTCTATTTTAAATTGAGGCAGATCCTGATCGGTTAAAAGTTTTAGAGGATTGGCATTTTTTGTTCTAAATAGGGCTATATTCGCTTCAAGCAGGATGTTGATATCTGTGGTAATGAGTTTGTCTTTTTCGATTTTACGTGTCGGTTTGATACGTGGTGTGTTGTATAGACGTAAGGAGATCTGCTCTTCATTTTCATATCCTACCGCTATAGCATGAAAGTTATAGGTGTCGTAATTCAGTGCCAGTGAGGTCGTCTTATAACCAAAAGTTTGAGGCGCATAAGATAATGCAATGTCATACAGTTCCTTTTTGGTGACATACCCGAATAGGATCTCTGCAGCGTTGTTAAGATAGAGTATTTTCCCCTGATCATTAAAGAGGATGAAAGGGTTGGTGTCCCATTCTATAAAAGATTTAAAATCAATCGATGTTGTGCTCATGTATCTTCTTTCTAAGTGTGTTTCTGTTGATCCCCAAAACCTGTGAAAGTTGCAGCTGTGAACCAAATTTATGAAGCCCCGCTTCGATCAGAGGTCTCTCATATAAGCCGAGATGTTCTCTGTATGCGTCATTACCATCAAGGTGTTTCAGTAAATAGTGGTAAAGTATCTCTTCTATATCTTGCGCATTCATACTTTGTTTCATGACGTGTATATAGACAGATCTTTTGAGACTTTTCGTGTTCTTAGTAAGATTGAGAGGAATGTGTTCAGAGTCAAATGTTTTATCTTCTGTCATTAAGGTGGAATATGCCTCTTTGATGAAGAGCTCTTTTAAATAATCGATATCTTCAGGACGTTCCTGCAGCGACGGCATGGTATAGATAAAAGCGAACAGGTCATCAATGAGCTCCGGGTTACCCATATAATCCGCTGTGGCAATGATACGTTTATTGGTAAAATCAAGAGAGTTCTGATTACTGAGCTTTTCAAAATTGGTGATGATAAGCTCATCATTGTGTTCGAGTGCCTCTTCAACTTCTTTTTGGTTGTTGCCTGAAACCAAAGGTGTATCCGGGAAAAGGTATCGAGCAAGTGACTTTTTACCTGTATGTGATTCCCCGATAATGATCGATGATACAAAAAGTGTTTTTGTGAGGGTAAAACTTTTGATGATATGTTGTATTTTATCTGATTTGCTAAAAAATGTTTCCATAATGCTCTTTGGGGTTGTTTAATAATTAATCATTTATAATACAAAAATTAAAATAAAAGTATGTTAAAATAATATAATTTATGGACAAAGGGATTTCATCAAAGCATCATTTCAAAGGTTTTACCGACATTTTTCTTACTTGGAACTCGAGCAGGCTGTTGAGTATTTCTCTATTTTGGGCGGTATTGGCAAGAATATAGAATTAGACTATTTTGATGATGTCTTTTCTATGGTTGAATCCAATTTTGTACAGAATTTCTCAAAATTTCAGGCACTTGTCTCTCCCTCATACCTTTTGGAAAGTCCCTATCGTGAAATTCTTATGGCAGTAGCCAGAGGGGATGGTAAACTCTACTCCGTACTGAGAAAGGCAAGAGTAAGTGAAGCTCTGGGAGAGAATATCGTTCAGGAACTGGTTGACCTGAATATACTGAAAGTAGAAGCCTCAAGAGAATCCCCGTTGCGCAGTCATCCCAAACATAAGCTCAAAAAAGAGAAACGCTCTTACCGTGTACAGGATAAACTTCGTTTTGTACAGCCCTTTATGCGTTTCTGGTTCGGTTTTGTAACGTATTACAAAAAAGATCTGGCTTTAGGAAAAGGGGAGGCCTTTTTAAAGAACTTCGAGAAACACTATGAGCGTTTACGCTCGCTGGTCTATGAGCAGCTTTGTGATGCCCTTTTGATACAGCATTATGCAGAGCATAATAGTATCGTTGACAGTGGAAGTTTTTGGAATATTCACAGTGAATTTGATATTTTGGCGGTAAGTCAAGATAAAAAGGTCATCTTGGGAGAGTGCAAGTACAAAGACCGCAAAGTATGCAAGAATGAACTCACAAAGCTCAAAGCCAAAGCAGAAGAGTCAGGTATAAATGTAGATGTCTATGCACTCTTTTCCAAGAGCGGTTTTTCAAATGAACTGTTGCAGACCCAGGATGAGGACCTGCTTTTATTTGACCTGAATGATCTTGAACACTTATTGTAGTGTATGTTTGAGATCACATTGTAGTATTCGTTATTTTTTCAATTCTCACTGCACTATGGTTATAATCAGGTTCTTTTGAAAGTGGATCGAGTGTATCATCCGTAAGATAATTGATCTCTCTATGTGAAATGGGTATAAAAATGGTCTTGGCGTTGAGTTCTGAGAAAACCACTTTTGCTGTGAGCTCTCCCCTGATAGAGACTATTTTCACTTTGTCACCCTCATTGATCTGTAGGGCTTCAGCATCCTTTTGGTTTATTTCTACAAACTCTAACGCTTTATATTTTAAAAGATTTTCTGAATAGAGTGTTTTACTGCCTGTATGCCATTGATCTCTTGTCCGACCTGTGAGTAAGATAAAAGGATATTCATCAGATGGCTGCTCTGATAAATTTTGGTTTTCTATGAAAAAAAGATTTGCTTTTTTGTCTGGTGTCAAAAAGTCATTTCCATTATAGAGAGATTCTCCCCATATAAAAGGTGTATGTTCAAGGGTATCATAGTTTGCTTTATAGATGTCAAGGTGTCCTTCATAACTCAATCTTGTCATCTCCTGGTACTCTTCAAATACTGCCTTGGATGATCTGAAACTAAATGCTTTTTCATGACCTAAATACTTTCCAATTTGGGCAAAAACTTCCCAATCCTGAAGTAAATCATGCTTCGCTTCAAAAGCCACTACCCGTGTCAGTGTTCTGTCGAGATTTGTTTGTGTTCCCTCTTTTTGTCCAAAAGGTACTGCTGGTATGAGTATATGTGCGAATTTTGAAGTTTCACTTCCCTGATAGGCATTGATCTCGATCACCAGAGGGATCTTCTTGAATGCTTCTTCCACAAATGTTCTATGAGGCAGATGATAGACAGGGTCTGTATGACAAATGATGAGGATATCCAGTTCCTTCTGGTTTGCTTTTTCTATCATTTCGAACGCTGTAAGACCATTTTTTTTCGGTACCTTGTCACTCTTCCAGAAATCAGCTACTTTTTGGCAGTTCTCTTCATTGTAGTCTAAATGTACAGCCAAAGTGGTGCTAAGACCTCCTACTTCTCTTCCACCCATGGCATTGGGTTGTCCTGTAAGTGATAATGGACCGGAACCTTTTTTATTTATCTGGCCTGTAAGTATATGTAGATTGTTAATAGCAAGATTTTTATCCACACCCTGTACAGACTGGTTGATACCCATAGTCCATGCAGTGATGATATTTTTACTTTGTTTAAAAAGTCTGTAAAAAGCTTCAAAAGTCTCTTCAGAAAGTTGTGTACTATCTAATAGTGCTTTTTCATTGAGTGCCAAGAGATTCTCTTTGTAGTCATTGAAATGGTTACTATGGTCTTTGATAAATTCACTGTCTAGTTGGTCTTCTTTTATTAATCTTATGGCAAGTAGATTCAAAAGATCGATATCTGTTCCGACTTTAAGCGGTAGGTAGAGGTCAGCATTTTTGGCAGTCAGCGTAAATCGCGGATCAATGACGACAACTTTTAAGCCTTTTTTTTGTGCTTTTTTGATCCTGTTATGCAAGACTACATGGGCTTCTGCAGTATTGGCACCGATCAGAATCATTAGATTACAATGTTCGATCTCTTCCATTCTTACAGGAACATAATCCATTCCGAAAGATTTTTTATACCCTACAACAGCACTTGCCATACATGTTCTTGAATTGGTATCACAATTGGAGGTTCCGACAAAACCTTTTGCAAGTTTATTGGCTACGTAATAGTCTTCATTGAGCATTTGCCCGGAAAGATAGAACCCAATTCTATCAGGGTGGGGAGTATGTTTGATTTTTTCAGCAATATCTTGAAAGCTCTGCTCATAGGTGGAGGGTTTGAAACTCTCTTCTATTGAATCTCTATATTGTACTTCCAATAATCGATTGGTATGGATGGTCTGGGATTGTGATATACCCTTGGCACATGACATCCCTTGGTTTGAAGGATAATCTTTTACGCCTTTAAGCTTATCATCAATGTGCTCAAACTTGCATCCCACACCACAATATGCACAAACTGTTTGACTCATCTAGTGAACTTCTTTAAGTGACACGATCAGTTCAGAAAAGACCTGTGCACGTTCTCTTTTCTCCTGATGGGTCATATTGTATATGACTTCTGAAAGCTTTTGTGGGACTTTCGGATTGAGTTTTGTGACTTCGTCTCTTGTGATGTTTCTGGGTTTGGTCAGTGCAGGTTCAAAGTTTTCCACCGATTCATAACGTTTTTCACCCGTAAGCATTTTAAAGAGCTTCAACCCAAAAGTAAAAATTTCAAACTCTTCTTTTTTAAATGTTTTTGGTGCACTTTCAAGTTCAAACCAAAGATCCAATCCCAGTTTTTCATTGAGGATATAGTTTATCTTTGTGTAAAATCCAAGGGCTTGAAAAGAGTAGTTCGCCGATAAGAATCTGTCATCAAAGGCTTCATAGGTCTCACCTCTTTGTTTAAACGCTGCATAGGCTTTAAGCAGGTATTTCACATGGTATTTAGCCTCCGTCAAGGGCAGGGCTTTATGCAAGGTATGTGCTTCTTTTGCTACACGTGTGATCTTCCCGCCGACGAAAATATGTACACCATCCACACGGTTACCTTCATCGTCTTTGGCCTTACACCCTTCAAATCCTATATCTGCGATACCATGTACGCCACATCCTTTGGGACAGGCAGACCAGTTCATACGTACCGTTGCATTCTCTATAGGTATCTCAGAATTGAGATAGTGTGCCATCTCTATGGCATCAGGTTTGTTGGGGATAACCCCAAAACTACATGTTTTGGTTCCGGCACAGGCTATCATGTCATTGAAGTAGAGGTTGTTGAATTTTTCATACGTCTTGATGATCTCTGTAGATTCAAGTACCTCAAGGTCTGTTTTGTCAACGTTGGGGATATAGAGATTCTGGTCATAGGTAAGCCTGATATCTCCTGTACCACACTCTTTTGCCGCTTGGGAAGCAGCGATCATGTCGGTACCGCTAAAGATACCGGATGGTACAATGATCTTGTAATTATATTTGCCATTGCGTCCCAGTACTTTATTGGAGCCCAATGCAATATTTTGAGACTGTACCATTGTCGTACCTGCAGAGGAAAACTGTGCATTGGCCTCTTCTTTGATCGCATCCATAAAGTTTTTTATACCCACATCATTGATAAGAAAAACCAAACGGTTCTTGTTACGGTTGTCTCGGTATCCATAGGTTTTGAATACAGTCAAAAGTGCTTGATAAAAAAGGCCCACTTCATCTGTCTGTACAAAAAGGTCTGCATCTTGTGCTTGAACACCTACACGTGCACCTAAATAGATGTTGAAACCAAATACCCCATCTTTTTGGGCCAATACAAAACAGCAGTCATGTCCAAAGATGTTACAGGAGTTGGAAAGAGACCCTAGTATACCTGTATTGAATTTACGAGGCAATACAGAGATCCATTCGGGATCTTCTCCAAAAATGGTTTGGAGTTCATCAATGATGGGTTTTGTCTCTATGATATTATCGTAAGCGATGCCATCAAGCGGATCGGTCACGATGTTACGTGGGTTGTCCACGCCGGTCTGAAAAGTAGAGATACCTACTTCTTTGAGTTCCTGTAACACTTTGGCAATGTCTGCTATCTGTAAGTAACGCAGTTCGACCTGCATGCGTGTCGTCAGATCGATATAATCATTCCCATACTTCTGGGCCACTTCACCGATACGCAAAGCCTGTTCGTAGTTCAACTGTCCTGCAGGTACACACACGCGAAGCATAAAGTCTTCACCCTTGTCAAAGAGGCCAAAACATTTTAAAAAATAGGCACTGTCCTCTTTGGCCAGACCTTCATATCCGGCTGCAGCGATCTCTTCTAACTTACTATAGACATCCATCGGCATCTTCAGTGCTTTGGTTGTCTCAACTTTGTTGACTTTGGTATTTCTTGCCTTTGAGGCTTTTTCTAGAATGCTCATATTTGACTCTCTTTCAGTGTGTTGGTATAGTGTATGACATCTCCAAAGACCAGAATGGACGGCCTTGTCGCCCCTAGAGAAACCTCTTCAAGGTTCTCAAGTGTAGTGGTGAGTACGGTCTGGTTCTTTCTGCTTGCATTGGAGACAATGGCACAAGGCGTGTCCATCTCTATGTTTAATGATTTCGCCCGCTGTACGATCTCTTTGATCCGTGTAAGCCCCATTAGTACGATGACTGTATGATCCCTGTTCTCCAGCATCGGTACCCAGTCAAGATTGATGGCATTTCCTTTCAAGTGGGCCGAGACCACAGTAAAAGCATTGCTGTAATCCCTCGCTGTAACAGGAATATTTGCCATTAACGGTCCTGAAACTGCAGAAGAGATACCCGGGATCACTTCCGTGCTGATGCCTTTTTGTGAAAGGTAGAGCAACTCTTCGGCACCACGACCAAAGATGAAGGGATCACCGCTTTTTAATCGTGCAACGGAGTACCCTTTTTTAATATATTTGCGTATGAGTTTATTGATCTCTTCTTGGGGTTTGGTGTGAAATCCTTTTTCTTTTCCTACAAAGACTCTCTTTGTACGCTTGGGTACGATAGTCATGATCTCATCACTGATGAGGTGGTCATAGAGAACGACATCCACCTCTTTTATGATCTTATAGGCTTTGAGCGTAAGGAGTTCAGGGTCACCCAGCCCGCATCCTACCAGATACGTTTTGGCTGTCATTTTTTCGATCTTGTTAAGTGTTTTTTCTATCTCTATAATGCCTTTTTCTCTCTGTGCTTGCAGCGATTCTAAAAATGTTTCCATATTATCAGGTATGAGTGTCTGACACTTATCTCTGAAGTATTTAGCCAGAGTAGGACTTGCACCGGAACTTGATACGGCTATCTGCAGAGGTGCATTTTTGGTCAGTGCCATAAAGTAGAAATCACACACTTTAGGTTGATCCACCACATTGAGTAAAAGAGGGTGCTTCTGTTTGTATCTCAAAAGTTTTTTTGTGACTTTCTCATTTCCTGTGGCATCTATTACAATGAGATTATTTTGTATATCTTTTGTTTTGAAGTTTTTGATCCGTATGTCAGAACATAATACTTTGATCTTTGGATGCACTTCTTTGGATATCACAGAAAAAGAGATATGGTTCTCTGCCAATACTTCTGCTTTTTGTAATGCTACATTCCCCCCACCGATCAAAAGGATATGCTGTTCCTTCAACAGTATGGGTAAGGTCTGTCTTTGTTTCATCTCTGTGTTCATCCTTGTTATAATTGAAATAATTATAGCTCTTAAAGGATGGATATAAACTCATAAAATTGTATATTTTTTAATCAATAAGTTCTGAATAGCATCAAAATTATATAAATCACATCTGATAATACTGTATAAAATAATTGATTAAAAATTAATCATATACTCTTAAATAGTCCTTCTCTTATCATTGTATACTTCACGAAACATTTATCGTAAGGAGAAAAAATGGCGGGAGTTAAAGCATTGAAAGGGCAGGGGCACACACCTACGTTGTTCATGGCCTTTTTGTATTTTGATATGAGTTTTATGGTTTGGACCATGTTAGGCCCTCTCTCTTCAGAAATCAGTGAGGCATTGGCGGCCACTGGTTATATGATCACAGCAGGTGAAAAAGCCACGTTGCTTTCACTCCCGATTTTATCTGGTGCATTGTTGAGAATTTTACTTGGTTTTGGTGTGGATAAACTCGGAGCAAAACTGACAGCACTGATGGCACAGTCTGTAGTGATCGCAGCACTTCTAATGGCCTACTTTATGGGTGAGACCATTACTTACAATGCCCTGCTTATCGTAGCGCTTGGACTTGGTTTTGCGGGAGCATCATTCGCTGTGGCACTTCCTCAGGCAGGTCAGTGGTATCCGCCTAAGTTACAAGGCGTTGTACTTGGCCTTGCCGGCGCAGGTAACATCGGTGTGGTCATTGACTTTTTATTTGCACCTAAGATCGCAGAAAAATGGGGTTGGGAATCCGTATTTCTAGTGGGCGCCATTATGGCCATTGTAGTGTGGGTAGCCTATGCATTTTTGGCTAAAGATGCACCGGAATCCGTTTATAAAGCCAGACCTAAAAAACTCTCTGATTACGGGAAACTTCTTAAAGATAAAGATACGTGGTGGTTCAACCTTTTTTATGCCGTAAGTTTTGGTGGATTTGTAGGTTTTGCAGGGTATATGAAAGTCTATTTGATGAATACCTATCAGGTAGATATGAGTGCCTTTGGACTGGATATATTGGATGAAGGCAATGTGAAGGTCGTTGCAGGTTATTTTGGTGCAGTGTGTATTTTTGCCGGTGCAGTACTTCGACCTGTAGGTGGGGCAGTGGCAGATAAAATGGGTGGTGTAAAATCGCTCTATATCTTTTTTGGTACGGTCGCAACACTGGCTGTCGTGAATGCTACGATCACCTTACCGTTTGGCTTAGCTATAGTGGTACTTTTCCTCATCATGGCGAACCTGGGTATGGCAAACGGAGCTGTCTTCCAGCTAGTCCCGCAAAGATTTGGTAAAGATATTGGTATTATGACAGGTATCATCGGTGCCGCCGGTGGTCTAGGCGGTACTGCACTGATCAAGACCCTGGGTTGGTCCAAAGGTGCTTTTGACGGGTATACGACAGGGTTCATGATATTTGCAGTAGTGGTTCTGGTTGCGATCACGGGTATCTCACTTGTGAAGACCAGATGGAGAACCACTTGGGGACTGAAAGCAGGCGGTATGATCTAAATCTCAATGGATACCATGAAGCATGAACATCAAGTTCATGCTTCTATCACATCGAGTGGGATCATCTTTTCGCTATTATTTTAAATGATGTGATACACTTTATCCTATCATTTAGAATAATCATAAAGGCAGCCTATGTCAAAGCAAAGCATCGAAACATCTGGACTCACACTTGCTAAAGGTACACAGCTTAAAGGGGATGATTTTTTTGAAGTGAAGGTGATGGAGAACATTACTGTCGCTGTTGTCTGTGACGGGGTAGGGTCTGCACTTCAAGGTGCACAGGCAGCAAAACACACGACCAACTTTTTGATCAATGCGCTGAAGAACAGACCAAAAAGCTGGACAATGGAAAAGTCCATCAAACACTTTATCGAAAATATCAACAGAGTACTCTATCTAGATTCGATGGCAGAATATGACCGTGAAGAACTTGTCACTACACTGGCATTGGTTGTGATAGAAGGTGACAGACTTTATGGTGCGAACGTAGGGGACAGCCGTATCTATCTACATAGAAATATTGATGGTGAAGCACAACTGACCCAACTCTCTGAAGACCATATCATGGATGAAGAGGGTATGGAGAATGTACTCATAGCAGCTATGGGACTGGAAGAGAGTGTTTCACCGTACTATTTTGAAAATAACCTTTCAGCGGGTGATCTGATACTTCTCTGCAGTGATGGACTCTATAATGAACTTTCCGAAGATGAACTGAGATCAGATATGAAAATGGGTGCCTCTTTTTTAGTAAAAAAAGCAAGTAAGCTGCATCATGATGATCTTCCCGATGATACCACAGCCATTGTCCTTGAGATCAAAGAGGTGGATCCTCGGTTCAGGTTGAAGCAGAGTGATCTTATGACACGTGAGCATTATAAAGCGGGTGAAGTGATCGATGGCTACAGATTGATCAAACCATTGATACAAAATGAACGTACCTGGCTTTGTGAAAAACGGGGATTCCATTATGTGATGAAGTTCATACCGTATGAAGCGATGGATGATGAAACGATACTTGACCTGTTTGTCAAAGAAGCGTGGATGGCAAAGAGACTCAAAGCAGGCTTTTTCCCAAAAGCAGTGATCCCCAAAAACCGTACACACCGCTACTACATTATGAGCTTTATAGAAGGTCAGACACTCAAAGCGTATTGTGCAAAAAAACCGCTCTCTGTGGATCTGAGTGTTGCTTTGGCCTGCTTTTTGCTCAAGATGTCGAATTTCCTTATGAAATACGATCTGGTCCATGGGGATATCAAGCCTGAAAATATCATAGTGACTGAACGTAAAGGAAAGCCGGTATTTAAAATGGTGGATTTCGGGAGTATCACTGAAGCCTACTCCAATGTAACACGGGCAGGTACCCCTTCATACCTTGCACCGGAACGTTTCAAGCAAGCACCGATCAATGAACAGACAGAGATCTATGCCATAGGTGTGACACTCTATGAAGTATTGACACAAAAATTTCCCTTTGGAGAGATAGAACCTTTTCAAAACCCTACTTTTGATAAAAGTGTCAAAGCACCGTGCAAACTCAATCCTAAAATACCCGCATGGTTCGAGAGTGTGATCTTAAGATCCCTGGATACCGATACAGATCAACGTTACAAAAACTACTCGGAAATGCAGTATGAAGTCAGCAATCCTTTGAAAGTCAAGCCCTACTTTGATAAAAGCAAGTCTTTCATAGAGAGAAATCCGCTTCTTGCATGCCGTATAGGTTTTGCAGGGATGCTCGTATTAAATATCGTACAGTTTTTGTGGTTCTAGTCAACGCGCTTTTTGAATATTTTTACGATGCGTTTTATAGCTGTGGGTAAAGTCATGGACCCCTTTGGCATTTTTCATGAAGTAAAGGTAGTTTGTCTTGGCCGGTTTGATCGCTGCAATGATCGCATTGAAAGAGACTGCACCTATAGGCATGTGGGGCAGTCCTTTATATTTGTAGGTGTTAAATCTGCTGGTATCATTTTTAATGCGTTCCGGGGTGACTTTGACATGAGAATATTTACCATAGTTGAGTGTCCCGTCCATTTGCAGAGGCATACCTTTCTTGAGACGGTTATAGATAACCGATGAAACAATAGGCATCTCTTCTGTATTGGCCGCCTCTTTTTGAATGATTGAAGCTATGATGAGTATATTTAACCACTGTTTTTCATTATAGGTTCCATAGATCTTTTCAGAGATCTCCTGGTATTTTTTCTCAGAGGCAGAAAGAAGAAAATGGACAAAATGTTTTTCACTGATACCGTAGGGCACATAATAGGTATCTGCATAGATACCCGCTTCAGGGTAGTGCGAAAACTCTTGATAATAGGCATCGAGTTTTGTTTTATCAAGTTTCAGATCAGAAGCTACGGAAGTGAAGAAGAGTTCAGTGGTCTCACCCGGGATCAGTGTGATCTCTTCCATCTTCGCCTTTGCCGTGGTCAGTCTGTATAAAAAATCGATGCGGTTCAAACGGGTCGCACCTATATCTACCCACCCGCTTTGAGGTTTTCCAAGAAAGACGAGAATATATTTATCAATAGGGCTTAAAGCATACCCTTTTTGTGTCAGCTGTGATATAATGTGAGTAATAGATCCCTGCGGTACCAAAAGTGTCCGCGTTGTTTGAATGGGTAGTGTTGTATAAAAGGCGAAAGAGATGATCAAAACCAGTGTAATATTTTCTGCCCATGCTATCCATGTGCTTTTACGTAATACACTCATCTTCTTGGTTGTCCTTTTTCTTGCTTTTTTTATGTGGCTTATGGCAGGTATCAAATTGGATACAGTGAAAGTCGCTGACTACCATGTAGAGGGATTATACATTAAACTCGATAAAAAGCTTATAGTAAAAGCGGATCATGTCATTATTCCCCAACGTAAAGCCAACCCCTCTTTTAGCAGTGTACATGATACATTTGAGCGTATAAAATATCTATTGACCTTTTTTGAATCCATCGTAGTGAAAAATATCACTTTCAATAATAATACCATGAGTATCAGGTTTAAAGACGATTTCTTAGGGCTTTCAAGCAAAGACTATGAGATCATAGGAACAGCACGGCGCGAAGGGAAGATGTTAAAAGCGACCATCCCTCTGCTTTTTTTGAAAAAACATAATGTAACGATGAGTGGAAAATTGAGCTACGACCTGCATGAAAAGATATTGTCCACAGAAGGTTTTTTCAGACTCTATGATGCATTGGGAAGATTTCACGCGAGCAAAAAGGGAAAAAAGATAGATTTTGGACTGGAGAGTGACAGTTTCAGTGACTTGGAAAGTATCATTGATATGTTCGATCTTGAGGAAAGTGTGCGAAGCTGGGTCGTAGAGAAGGTCAAAGCTGACCATTATACACTGCGCTCTTTAACAGGTAAAGGAACTTTGGAAAATGGTATCTTTAAAATGGATTTTGATGCACTGAACGGGGAAATTCTCTTTTCCGATACGCAGATACATTTTAAAGAAGAACTTCCACCGGTCTTGGCACCGAGTTTCATCTTGACCTATCATAATGGCGGACTCTATTTTGATCTGAAAGATCCGGCCTATGAAGGTATAAGTTTACGGGGCAGCAAGGTGAGCATACTCAATCTACTGGATGCTGACACGAATTTAAAACTCGAAATAAGATCTGACAACCGCTTTGATAGTACGATGCAGCATCTGCTCAAGGCCTATGATATTGTGCTGCCGGTGGATCAACAGAGCGGGAAAGCCAATGTGTTGTTCCTGGCAGATCTGGCATTGAAGCAGAGTGATCAGGATTTTTTCGTCAATGTTGATTTTAACAAAAGTGATGTGTTTCTGGGGAAAGTCAAACTGCCTATTCAAAAGGGAAATGTTCAGTATCACAAAGGCTTGATCACTTTTAAAAATATTGACTTAAAAGATACGTCCTATGAAGGTAGGCTCAATGGTACGTTGGATCTGCAAAAGAAAAAATCGGATTTCATCTTTGATGCCAAGCGTATCACACTTGGTGATGAAAAAGAGACGTTCTTTATAGTGAACAACGAAACAGTTCCTTTTACACTCAACTATGCGAACAACATCCAGATCAAGATACCTAAGCTTTCTATGAAACTTACCAATGATGCTAATGAAACCTCCATTCAACTCAGTGACCTGAACAAGATCAAAACCTATTTGCCGGATCCTGGCCCTATCGATAATGGCGGGAAAGCGACGATTAGAACAAAAGATTTTGAAACCTATACCTTTAAAGGTATGTTGAAAAGAGAATCCTGTTTTCTCTATGAAAAAAATGATGAATGCAAAACAAGAGTGCCTTTTGAGGGTACGGTCACATCCAAAGGGTTGGATTTCTATGCCTTTGAGAAACGTTTTTATTACAATAGAGCCAATGCACGTATTAAACTTACTGATCTGAATTTTGATCTTGAAAAGTTTTTAATGGTACAAGCACAAAAAGAGAAAAGCAAAAAGACAAAGAAGAGAGATGAAGCCAAGGAAGATAAGGAGGCCAAAAGCCTGATCATTTTGGGGGAAAACAGTCATTTAAGATATGGTGAGTACAGTTTAGTGTCGGACAGCTATGATGTCGAAGTGAAACCCAATGGAGACATTAAAGCCATAGGAAGTTCATCCGGGGACATTATAAAATTTTCTAAAGAGAAAAATATCTTCTCTATAGAGGCACTGCGTATACAGGATAAAGCACTCCATCCTCTTATCGATTTCAAAGGGTTACAGAACGGGCGGTATACATTAAAGTTTTCAGGTGACCCTGAAGAGACCATGAAAGGTGAGATCATCGTTGAGGGTGGGGTGATGAAAGATTTCAAGGCTTACAACAATACCCTTGCATTTATTAATACCATACCTGCGTTAGCTATATTACAGAATCCCGGTTATTCCGACCAAGGTTTTACGATAGAGAAGGGGACAGCCGAATATAGAATGGTCAAACAGGATAAGATCATCTTTGATTCTATTTATATCAAAGGAAAATCAGCAACGATCGCAGGCACAGGAGAGATCGACCTCGTGAAAAAAACCATCGATATCAATCTTGCTATCCAGTCGGCCAGAGAGTTGGGTAAACTGGTAGGGAGTTTACCTCTGGTAGGGTATATCCTGATGGGAGAAGACAAGAGTATGACCTTTGGACTTCAAATTACAGGCACACTGGATGACCCTCAGGTCAAGACCTCTGCAGGAGGGGATATACTCTCACTGCCTCTCAAAATACTTAAAAGAGCATTGGAGTCACCGCAACATATTATCAACGAATAGATATGATGTCTTATGAAGAGAGGATTATCTATTCATTTCTGAGTACAGTCAAAGGGTCGGTCTGAGATGCTTTTTTTGCAGGATAGAGCGCTGAAAGAAGTATAATGATACTGGTACCTATAAGTATCAATCCAAAATCATTGAACGTAAGATCAACAGGCAGTTTTGAAGTACCGTACACATCTGCAGGCATAGAGATAATGTCAAAAGTGGTGAGTATCCAGATACCAATTCCGCCAAGCAGTGTACCTGCCACAATACCGGCACTCCCTATAATAAGCCCTAATCTAAAGAAGATCACTTTGATCTCCATCTTTGTGGCACCCAGTGTACGCATAAGGGCGATCTCTCTCCTTCGGCTCATCACTGTCATAAGTAAAGAGGAGATGATATTGAGCGAGGCTACAAGTATGATAAGCAGTAACACCAGGAAGAGGGCTTTTTTCTCCATTTCCATCGCTGCAAAGAAATTCCCATTCTGCTGCCACCATCCTTCTATGACGACCATTTCAGGCAATACACTTCGTATCGCATCTATCTCATCAAGAGGGTTTTCCGTATAGATATGCAGACCGTCATAGCTTCCATGTTTACGGTCCAGAAGTTTTTCAAACGCTTCCAAAGAGGTATACATGATCGCTTTGTCATAGGCTTTAAGACCGGATTTGAAAATACCATCTACAATAAAACGTTTTTGAAGCGGCATCGTCCCAAAACCGATAGCCTGTTGCTCTGAAAAGTAGAGTGTGACCTTTTCACCTTTGGGGGCATTCATTTCAAAAGAGAGCCCTTCACCTATGACCACTCTGAACTTGCTTGTTTCATGGCCTGTCGCTTCTTTGAAGATAGTGTTGATCTTGCTCTCTTTATCAAAATCTACACCATAGACCAATGAGCCCTGCACTGCACCGTCATTTTTTGTGATGACTTGCGTGGTGTAATAGGGGCTGAACTGAAGATGGGGAAACTTTTCTCCCAATGACGTGATCAGTGCATCATTGACCGCATTTTCTTCCAATGGAAGTACGGTAAGAGGATAATTCATCACAAAAAGTTTTTTGGTGAACTCTTTTTGTGTCCCGTTCATGATCCCCATAGCGATCATCAGTACCATCACACCTGCAGCGATTCCCAAGAAGGCCAACATTGCAGAGATAAAGATAAAAGGATTCTCTTTATCGTATTTGAGATAGTGTTTGATGATATGCCTAATAAACTTTTTATTAGGCGAGGAGATTCTGGCAGATGCGGACATTAGGCCAAGAGACCTTTTTTAGGTCCGCTCTGTCCACAACAGTTTTTATATTTTTTACCCGAACCGCATGGGCACGGATCGTTTCTTTTTGGTTTTTTCGTTCCTGTGATAGGAGTGAGTTTGGATGAATCTTCAGCAATGACACCCTCTTCAAAAGACTGGTTGAGTGTCGTATTTGAAACATCACTCTCCAACTCTTCTCTAATATGTTCAACGGCTGCTTCTTCTTCCTCAGGAGATTCAAAGTCAAACTGTACAAGCTGAAGCACCTTCACAGCTTCTATCTTAATACGCGACACAAGGTCTGTAAAGAGTTTATAACTGTCCTGTTTATACTCTGTCAATGGGTCTTTTTGGTTATACCCTCTCAGCCCGATACCGGTTTTGAGTACATCCATTTCATACAGGTGGTCTCTCCATTGAGGGTCAAGTACCTGAAGGTATAAGATACGTTCGATCTCCTGTCTTTGTTCCGGAACGATCTGAGACATTTTGCGTTCGTAGAGGTTCTCCATCATCTCTGTGATCATAGTAGTGAGCTCTTCTACCTCTTTCTCTTTGAACTGCTCACTTTGCACTTCGATACGCAGCTCTTCTTTGATCAATGCCGCCAGTCTCTCTACATCAAAATCTTCTGTCGGCATCCCTGCAAAGATCTCAGCTTCTGCCAGAAGGTATGTTACATACTCTGCACGGTTCTCTTTGATCTTTGCAGCAATATCAAATTCCGGGTCAAGGAGTTGATTTCTAAAGGCATAGATCGCTTTTCTTTGGTGGTTGGCGACATCATCATATTCCAGGATGTGTTTTCTTGACTCATAGTGCTGGTTCTCTACTTTTTTCTGTGCTTTTTCTACAGAACGTGTCACGATCTTGGAGTCGATATATTCACCATCTTCCACACCGAGTCTGTTCATGATGTTTCTGATCTTCTCCCCGCCAAAGATACGAAGCAGGTTGTCATCCAGACTGAGGAAGAACTGACTCTCTCCCGGGTCACCCTGACGTCCTGAACGGCCTCTGAGCTGATTGTCTATACGTCTACTCTCATGACGCTCTGTACCCAGGATCATCAGTCCGCCAAGGCTTCTGACTTCATCATCGATCTTGATGTCCACTCCACGTCCAGCCATGTTCGTAGCCACGGTCACTGCACCTTTCTGTCCGGCATTGACAATGATCTCTGCCTCTTGTGCGTGGTTTTTCGCATTGAGGATATTATGCGCGATCTTCTCTTTTTTGAGTCTCTCATGGATCATTTCAGATTTTTCGATGGAGGCTGTACCTATGAGTACCGGCTGTCCATTTTGATTCACTTCTTTGATCCTTCTTACCACAGCGTCCAGTTTTTCACGTTCTGTGTTGTAGATCAGGTCATTTTTGTCTATTCTGGCGATAGGCAGATTGGTAGGGATAGAGATAACATCCAAGTTGTATATCTGCGAGAACTCCGTCGCTTCGGTTTGTGCTGTACCTGTCATACCGGCAAGCTTTTCATAGAGCCTGAAGTAGTTTTGATAGGTGATCTCAGCCAGTGTTTGTGACTCTTCCTGCACTTCCACACCTTCCTTGGCTTCCAGTGCCTGGTGTAATCCTTCCGAATATCTACGTCCTTCAGAGAGTCTTCCCGTAAACTCATCTACGATAATGATCTCATTGTTCTGTACGACATAGTCGACATCTTTTTCAAAGATATAGTGTGCTTTGAGTGCCTGGTCAAGGTGATGGGAAAGTACTGCATTTTCAAGGCTGTATAGGTTCTCTACTTCAAAGAGATCTTGCGCTTTTTGCAGCCCCTCTTCTGTCATGATTATGGTTCTGTTCTTCTCATCCACGATGAAGTCACCCGTGGTCTGT
>JBFEWI010000071.1:0-8152 GCA_041546475.1 Sulfurovum sp. | reverse complement strand
TATTATCAACAGTATCGAGTTTACTGAAGCGGCAAGAGTCCCGAACCCTAAAAACATGCTCAAAGCCTATAACCAGTCTGCAGCCACACTGAATCTTGTGCGTGCTTTTGCAAGAGGCGGTTTGGCAGATCTTACCAAAGTGCACCAATGGAACCTTGAGTTTATTAGAGACAATCCGCTCGGAAAACGTTATGATGCGCTCAGTACGAAAATTGACCATGCGATGAAGTTCATGGCAGCATGCGGGCTTAACAGCGATACGATGCCTCAGCTGCACCAGACAACTCTCTATACCTCGCATGAAGCACTGCTTCTCAATTATGAAGAGGCATTGACCAGAAAAGACACGGAGACGGGTGAATGGTATGACTGTTCAGCCCATATGCTATGGATCGGTGATAGAACAAGAGATCTCAACGAAGCACATATAGAGTACTTTAGAGGGATCAAGAACCCTATCGGCTGTAAAGTCGGACCAACGATGGGAGAGGATGAACTTATCGAACTTATCGATGCATTGAACCCGGATAATGAAGAAGGGAGATTGAACCTTATTGTCCGTATGGGTGCCAGTAAGATCAGAGAACATTTCCCTAGATTGCTTAAGCGTGTAAGAGATGAAGGAAAAAATGTGGTATGGTCTTGTGATCCTATGCATGGAAATGTTGAAAAGAGTTCAACAGGATTCAAAACAAGGGATTTTGACAACATTCTTTCCGAGGTGGAACAGTTCGTGGCTATTCATAAAGAGATGGGTACGGTCGCAGCCGGTATCCATTTGGAGATGACGGGAAATGATGTGACTGAGTGTACGGGTAGTACCTCTTGTGCCATTACGGATGAAGGACTTGCAAGCCGCTACCATACACAATGTGATCCAAGACTGAACGCATCTCAAGCCCTGGAGCTTGCCTTCATGCTTTCACATAAGGATGATGACGAGTCTGAATAACCTATGCCAGCGTGAAGATATTTTCTCCATCTTCATGCGCATAGTGTAACTCCATGTGATGAATATCCAAAATACTCTTTACAATATACAATCCTAAACCCAAACCTTTTTTAGAGGCATGGAATGGCTTGAAATAATTTTCCAACGGCTCTGGTAACGCTTCGCCTTTATTGATGACTTTCAGACTGTTGTCATCTATGATCACGGTAATATGTTTGTCTGTACTGTATTTGATACCGTTATCAAGCAGGTTCTTGATCACAAGCGTGAAAAGTTCAAAATCAACCGATACACTATAGTCTTTTTCAATGTTTGTTGTGATGAGACGTTTTGGGTTCTCTATCATCAGCATATCTTCACTGGCTTCAAGCAAGTCGCTCATCTTGTAGGGTTTGATCGTCAGTTCAAAATTCTTGGAAGTGATCTGCTCGATCTTTGCAAATTCATCTATCAGAAGATTGAGTCTTTCAAAGATACTGTGCATACGGGTTTTATTTTTCTCATCCTCGAGCATTTCACTGACAAGACGTCCTTTGGCGATAGGTGTTTTAAGCTCGTGCATGATGGCACGTAAAAAGAGTTGACGCGAATGCAGCAGTTCACGTATCATAGTGACGGCATGATCGAACTCGTTGGCCACTTCGGCGATCTCATCCTCTTTATCACTTTTGCACTCTATATCCAGGTTCCCTTTAGAGAAGGTTTTGATCTGGCTTTTGAGTGTGGAGAGCGGCTGCAGACTTTTCATGATCCACAAATAGAGGAGGATAATGAGAAGAAAAACGATGGAGAATATCAGTACACGTTTGATCGGAAACTTTGGTTTATTCTTATTCTCAAGTATGAGTTTAAAGCGATCATTGTTGATAATGATAATACGCTTTAAATGAAAGGTGTCTACCGCATAACGTTTCAGTTCACCTTTCTCTTTGAAGAAACGTTCTATCTGAACTACCATGCCTTTATCGGTAATGAGTGAGACATTCTGTGCCTCGAGATAGGCCTCATCGATCTTTCCGTATTTAAGATAGTAGCTATAGAGGTAATGGGAAATGGCCTGTTCCTGTGCAATATTTCTCTCTTCTATCATTGCATGATCAAATTTGATGGAAAATACAAAGAGTGCACCCAGCAGAAGCAGTGTGACAGAAAATACGAGCCTTATTTTACTGCGTAATGAAGTGATGATCATACGAGTTTATATCCTACACCACGCACGGCTTGTATGCGTTTGTTATCACCCAGTTTGGTACGTATCTTTGAGATGATCACATCTAGACTTTTACCTTGTGAATCCATGCTCATTGCTCTGGATGTATTGATGATCTGTTCACGTGACTGTGTAATACCCTGATGTTTGACCAGTAAGGAGAGGACTTCAAATTCAGCAGGGGTCAAAGAGAGTGCCTCTCCTTTAAAATAGATCGTGTCACCTTTCAGTTCAAAATCACTTTTAGGTGTGGCTACTTTGCCATGCTCTGATTTAGAGTAACGTCTAAGCAGTGAGGTGATGCGTGCATACATCTCTTTTGGGTCATAGGGCTTAGGCAGGTAGTCATCTGCACCCAGTGCAAACCCTTCCACTTTGTCATTGATATCTGAACGTGCGGATGAAATAATAATAGGGATATCGTATTTTTCCACGACCTCTTTGCATACTTCCAGGCCATCCATACCCGGAAGTGTAAGATCCAAGATAAGAAGATCATATTTCTTCACACCGGCACTCAGCCCGAGATAAGGGTCTTCATAGTTCGTGACTTTAATGTCATATTGTGCAAGATATTCAGTGAGCAATTCTGCAAACTCTGTATCATCTTCTATCATTAAAATATTTATCATGGTTACCTCATAGTGTCTCTGTATATTCTTATTTTAATGACTAAAGGTTAATTAAAGTCAAACGGAGTGTTAGAGTATAAATGCTTTGCGCATATGCGGTTTGATCTCTTCAAAGCCAAACGCATGCTCTGTAAAATACTCAAAAGCGATGATCCCCTGATAGAGCAGCATATCCGATCCGTCCTTGGTCGGTTTGTTGTATTGTTTTGCAAGTTTTAAAAAAGGGGTCTCTTTCCCATAGATCACATCTACACAGGCCTTTGCCGTGGGTATCACCTCTTCGAGGATCTCGGAAGGACAAGGAAGGGTATCATCTTCAAGACCGGCAGAGGTCATATTGATCACCAGGTCATAAGGTTTTGGATGAAAATCATCAAAGGTATAGGTGTCAAATCCATGCTCTTTGAAGTAGGTAAGCCTGCCTCCGCTGCGATTCAATACTGTGACCTCATAGCCTGTTTCTTTGAGGATGACAGAAGTAGATTTGGCTGTACCTCCCGCACCTAAAAAAAGTACGGTTTTAATATCTTTAAATTCTGATATGGCCTTTAAAAAACCGGGTGCATCCGTATTGTATCCGTAGAGTTTCCCCTCTTTCTCAACGATGGTATTGACCGCACCCACTTTTTGGGCAAAAGGGTCCAGGACATCGCAGGCAGCGTAGGCATGCTCTTTATGGGGTACGGTAATGTTGATCCCTTTGAGGCCCAGTGAAAAGAAGGTCTCTTTGAGTTTGCTTCCCTCTTCAAGGAGATAGCGTGCATAACAGCCGTCAACATTCAATCCCTGAAACGAGAGGTTGTGCATTAGTGGCGATTTGGAGTGGGAAACCGGATTTCCGAAAATGGCAAAGAGCTCTTTCATAGGGAATTTTGGTCCATCTTTAGAGTGTCTCCATCTCTTTAAGCGTGGAGAGGAGTGCACCTAGTTTATTTTTCACTTCCAGGTATTCGAGTTCCGGTTTTGAGTCTGCAACCACACCGGCACCCGCTTGCAGTGTAATAGAGTCCGGTTTAATGAGCGACGTACGTATAGCGATGGCTGAATCCATATTCCCGTCAAAAGAGAAGTAGCCTACAGAACCGGAGTAGAATCCGCGTTTTAACCCTTCATATTGTGCGATGAGCTTCATGGCTTCTATTTTAGGCGCTCCTGTCATGGTCCCTGCCGTAAAAGTAGCAGCAAAGAGGTCAAACATATCTTTATCTTCCTGCAGCATCGCTTCTACATCCGATACCATATGCATCACGTGAGAGTATTTCTCTACACGCATCATATCCGTGACCTTTACGGTACCGGTCTGTGCCACACGACCCACATCATTCCGTCCCAGGTCTATGAGCATCAAGTGTTCTGCACACTCTTTAGGGTCGTTCAACATCTCAAGTTCCAACTCTTTGTCACGTGCTTTATTTTTACCCCGTTTACGCGTCCCGGCGATAGGACGTAGAAGTATCTCGCCGTCTGTCAGGCGTACCATCACTTCGGGTGAAGAACCACAGATGGAGAAATTTTCATAGTCCAGCAGGAAAAGGTATGGTGAAGGGTTTTTAGAACGCAATACCCTGTAAAAACTGAGTGGGTCTATCTTCCCTTTTTGTGTATATCGGTTGGCTAAAAGTATTTGGAAAATATCTCCCGAACGTATGTTCTCTTTGGACTCCACCACAAGCGCTTTAAAACGTTCTTCATCGATACTGAAACTGCCTTCACCCTCAAGTTCTACCGGCTTGAGAGGCATTGGTGTACAGGAGTTTGTCAAGATAGCCTCAATAGCACTCACGCCCTCTTTCATAGAATCATCATTCAATAGGATCGTGAGTTTGGCACTCTTGTGAGAGTAGGCAATGATGATCTTCGGGCGTACCAGGTCAAGGTCTGGCGTATCAAGGGGGTCGAGCAGTGCATCCATACTCTCTTCGAGTACTGGTTCAAACACTTTGACCATATCATAGGCGATAAAACCGATAAATCCATCTACAAAAGAGAAACCCAGTTCCAAAGATTTTTCTTTATAGGCAGCTTGGTCAACACTCTTATAGTATGCTTTCAAAAAAGTGAACGGGTCTTCTGTTAACGTTTTTTTATGACCGCTTTTGTCAGTATAGAGGGTTGTTTTGTCTTTATAGCTGAGGCGCTCTTGGGCACCCACAGTGATAAAAGAGAAGTTCCCTTCACTGGTATTGACAACACTCTCAAAAAGCATGGTGACCTCATTGGGAAAAATTTCTTTGATTTTCCCATAGAGTGCCACAGGGGTGAGTTGATCAAAAAGTATTGTTTTATGCATGATTATTTACCTTGTTGTTATAAAAGCTTGTTTATGTATACGGTCCCTCACATCGATGAGAGCACGATTTGCGGATTCTCGGTCACTATAAGGTCCTATGAGTAGTCTTTTGATGCCGTTTCTATTAGGTTTTGTGATGATATATTTGTACCCATTGTTTTGAATGACCGACATGAAACGTGCGCTTGGTTGTTGTCTATAGGCACCCACTTGTACATAGTATCTTCCTGTCGAGGCCACTTTAGGCACAGGTTTGGAAGCTACAGGTCTCTTCGCCGGTTTTTTTGCAGAAGCCACCACAGGTGTAGGTGTTTGTATTTTTTTAGGTTTGACTGCTGTGTCTGGTTTTCCCTTTTTGACCGTTACCGTTTGTTTTTCAAGTCTCTTTGCTTCGTAGGCAATTCTTTCAGCCTCTCTCTTCTCTTGCACCTTTTCCCAATAGGCAATATCGGCAGCATCTTTTGCCTTTTTTTCTGTCTCCGTGAGTGAAGGTTCTTGCGTCATACTTTCTTCACTTGTCTGGGAAACAGGCGCTTCAATCTCTTGATCCTCTATATTTGAGAGTAGAGGTTCTTTTTGAACCACTGTAGTCGATTTTTCAATATTCTCTTTTTTTGTTTCAGCGACCGGTGCTTGAGGTTTACTTTCGATCACATTGGAAAGTGATGGTTTCTCTTTCACTTTTTGTGGCTTAGGTGTCTCTTTCAACTGAAGCTCTGGGGCTATCAGTTCTGTTGTATCCTCTTCAAAAGCAAGTCTATTTTGATCCGGCGTTTTAAGTAGGATCTTGGTGAGTATAATAGCTACTATTAATACAACGATCAGTAGAGCGATAATAGTTAAAAAGCTTTTGGTCTTACTGTTTTTCGGTTCGATATTATCGATAATCAGGTCATCAAGATTGTGATCATGCATAAGGGGAGGGTCTCCAGATATAATTTTGTATTGATTATATCATATTTATATATATTATTTAAATGTTAGAGTCTATTATAGGGAAGTGTAACGATATTATAGGCTTCCGGCAGTGCAATGGACGGTAGACATTTCCACTTTTTCGTCATTTTTTCTTTGAGCGTATTTGAAAGTACCTGAAGTTGTGCATCTGCCTCTTCCAGTGGCAGATTTTCCACTCTTATAAATACCTGCAGTCGTTCGATATCTTTACCTTGATAGATATGATAGTCAGTGATATTGAGTGTTTTAAAGAGGTGCTGGATGAGATGGTGAAATCTTCTGTGCTCATCCCCTTTGTATTCGATCACAAGATAATTGGTATGGTTCTCTCTCAGCAGGGGTGCGGCAATAGTAAATTGCCTATTTTGGTGCTGATCTAACAGCAGAGGGGTAAGGGGTTCATCGATGCGTTCAAATTTGGCATAAAAGGTACGATTGCTGAACTGTATCTGTTCAACGATCGTATTTCTTTTAATGTAGTAATGGTCATCAAAAAGATCTAGATCAAAAACTTTTATTGTCACACCTTAGTAGATAGGTTTGTCATAGATCACAAAGTCTTGTGCCAGTACTTTCATCTCTTCTTTGATCTTTGCATGGAGTGCAGCATCATTGATATTGTCAAGTACATCAGCGATTTTGTTTGCAATGAGTTCAAACTCTTTCTCTTTCATCCCTCTGCTTGTCAGTGCAGGAGATCCGATACGTACACCTGAAGTTACAAACGGGCTTCTTGTCTCACCAGGTACAGTGTTTTTGTTTACAGTGATACCTGCAGCACCCAGTGCCGCATCCGCATCTTTACCTGAGAAATCTTTGTTCAGGAATGAAAGAAGCACCAAGTGATTGTCCGTACCGTCAGATACGACATCATAGCCTCTTTTCATAAGCACATCTGCTAGTACTGCAGCATTGGCTTTGACCTGTTTTGCATAGACTTTCCATTCATCACTGAGGTTGTGTTTGAAGCCGACAGCTTTTGCAGCTACTACATGTACAAGCGGCCCACCTTGGAGTCCAGGGAAGATAGCAGAGTTGATCTTTTTAGCGATCTCTTCGTCATTTGTCATGATCATACCACCACGAGGTCCTGCAAGTGTTTTATGTGTCGTTGTCGTTACGACATCTGCATACGGGAATGGGCTAGGGTGTTCACCTGCACATACCAACCCGGCAATGTGCGCAATATCTGCAAAAAGGATAGCACCCACTTCATCCGCGATCTCTCTGAATTTCTTAAAGTCTATCTCTCTTGCATACGCAGACGCACCACATACGATGATCTTAGGTTGTACGATCTTAGCGATCTCAAGTACTCTGTCATAGTTGATACGACCGTCAAGCTCTACACCGTAAGTAAAAGAGGAGTAGTTCTTACCAGAAAAACTTGGCTTGGAACCATGTGTCAAGTGACCACCGTGGCTCAGGTCCATTCCGAGTATCTTCTCACCGGCTTTAAGCAGTGCTGCATAGACAGCACCGTTTGCCTGAGAACCTGAATGCGGTTGTACATTCGCATAGTTACAGTTAAAAAGCTTACAGGCTCTGTCAATGGCAAGTTGCTCAACTGTGTCAGCAAATTCACATCCACCATAATATCTTTTGTACGGGTATCCTTCAGCATACTTGTTCGTAAACACAGAACCCATCGCTTCCATTACAGCAGGAATCGTGAAATTCTCACTGGCGATCATCTCTAAGTGATCCGTTTGTCTTTCTCTCTCATTCTCGATCGCTTCAAAAATCTCCGGGTCAAATGTTTCTATGGCATAACTCATAAGGTGTCCTTTGTTAGGTTTATTAGTGGATTTATATCCAAATTTTACTTTTGCTTCTCTTGTATTCTTTGTTTACAGGCCGCTACATCTATACAGAACATACCCTTGCCTTTTTTGGCAGGCTTGAGTTCAATTAGATTTTCGTTTCCACACTTTTTACATTTACTCTCTGGTGCACAGATAGGTGCAAGCTCTTCTCTTGGGACTTCTGGTTTCATAGCCGGGAATAGAAGTACATCACGGATGCTGTGCTGGTTGGTCAACATCATCACCAGTCTGTCGATACCTATACCCTCACCGGCAGTTGGTGTCATACCGTAGCTCAGTGCCTTT
>JBFEWI010000073.1:0-8028 GCA_041546475.1 Sulfurovum sp. | reverse complement strand
CTCTTTATCCTGCGGCAGTTTCTTGAACTCTGTTTTGAGTTTATGGAAAGGTATCTTAATGCTTTTACACGGTGTTTCTATACACTCATCTTCCGTACGTATATCTATCACTACATACTTCTCATCATTGAGATCATGTATCACCTCTACAGGTGCTGCACTGGTGACATCATCTATGATCTCATCTACATAGATCTTCTGTGCATCTTCTACGGCTTTATCCAGTACCGAGTAGTCAAAACGTGCTGCTTCTTTTTCCATACGTTTGTATGAACCGTGTGTAATCGGGTTTTTGGAGATGACACCACAGTACTCCGGCATATTCTCTGCAAAACGGCGTGTACCTATTTCACTGGCTATCTTGATGATCTCCGGTTTGTTCATCGTAGCGAGAGGACGTAAAATGAGTTTATTGGTCACCTGGTCTATGAGTGCCAGGTTACGTAGGGTCTGGCTGGAAACCTGTGCCACACTTTCACCCGTAAGCAGTGCGTCTATTTCCAGTTCATTGGCCACTTTTTCAGATGCAAGGAGCATAAGACGCTTCAGAGTGACTCCCATGTAGCTTTCATGTGTCGAACGGAATATCTCTTCGATGACAGTATCAAAAGGTACAGAGATGAAAGAGACACGATGGGAAGCACCGAACTTGTTCCAGAGATAAAGGGCTACCTGCTTGACACCTATCTCATGAGCGATCCCACCAAGATTAAAGAATATAAAATGGGTTTTGATCCCTCTTTTCATGGTCAAGTAACTCGCGACTGTTGAGTCAAAACCGCCGGACATCAGTGAGAGTATGTCTCCCTGTGTACCCAAAGGAAAACCGCTGAGTCCCTCGTGTCTGATCGTAATGATATTGAGCTGTTTGTTGATCAGTTCCAGACGGATGGTCACTTCAGGGTGATGCAGGTCCACACCTTTTGTTTCATTGTGTGCCAACATATAACCGCCTACGGTCTGTTCTATCTGTGTCGATCTGAAAGGGTGGCTGCCTGAACGTTTGACACGTACCACAAAGGTCTTTCCTATGATCTCTTTAGCCATCATTTCATTGACTTTGACTTTGATCTGATCAAGTGTTTCCATACCGTCAAACTGCAGAGCTTCAAGCACCTGTTCTATGCCTGGAGTGTCAAGAAGGGTTTGTCGTACTTCAGGAAGCACCTCCAGGGGAGTGACGACTTCGATCTTATCGGAAAACTTTTTAACGTTTATCTCACTGCTGTGTCTTTTTAGTAGTGTCAAAAGATTGTTATAGAGCTGTCCAACCATTTGCCTTTTGGCAGATGAACCTTTGACCATGATCTCAGGAAAGAGTTTTAAAATGAATTTTTGCGTTTTAACTGATGCGTTTTCCACTATCATATAACCTTATTTTTGTATGGATGCCATTATAGCACAAGAGGACTAAATGGCTATATGCTTTAATCCTCAAGAGGGAAGTGGAGCGAGACTGACCTTGATGCTTCAAAAAGTGCCTGAGATGCGATAGAGATACTCCTGTTGGAGTTGAGCAGAGATACAACCTTTTTCTCGTTGATTCCTTTATGGCTGATAGAAAGGGAGGCCACTTTCATGATACGCTTATTCTCCTCTTCTGATTTTGAAAATTTCTCTACACATTTTTCCATATTCCACTCTCCCTCCATATAGTTGACAAAGATCTGTATCGCATAGAGTAGATTTCTTCGGATATCGTCATAGATGTTATGAATGGTACTACTGCTGCTTTCAGAAAATTCATTCATATCATTTTTTATATCTTTCAGCATCTTTGCTGCATAAACACTCTCTCGTACGGATGCTAAAAGTGTTTCAAGGCTCTCTCTATTGTCTTCTAGTAGATCTTGCTGATTTAGGACTGAGACAAACTCCATGATCTTGATCTCTATATCTTTGATGGAGTTATATGCGATTTTATGATCAAACTCAATGGGCTCCTGATTTGCTTCTATTGCCTCTTTCAAACCAAGTTTCTTTACAAATATGTCATTTGGTTTGATATTTGAGACCAAGAGTGCATACTTCATCGTTTTAACAAAAAGATTATTGACTTCATCACGCAGTGCGACAAGTGCCGTTTCTGAAAACTGGGGATCTACCAAATGTATGTATCGTGTAGGCTCAGGTTCAACACTTACAAAAAGTTTTTTAAGGTACTTCGCCATCAAAGATATAAAAGGAATCAACAATACGACACCGATCAGATTAAAGATCGTATGAAAGAGTGCTAAGGCTGTGACCGGATCGTGCTTTAATACTTGGAAACCCATCAAAAAATTCGTCAAAGGGGTCAGTATCAAAAATGCTGCTACGGCCGTAATAAAATTAAATATAAAATGTGCCAAAGCCACACGTTTCTTATCAGGAATGCCACCTAGAGCTCCAAGAAGTGCAGTTACTGTTGTACCGATATTTGTACCGATCACCATCGCTGCTGCTTGTTCGAAGTTTAAGATATGTACATAGAGTGCACTCAGTACGATCGCTGTAGCCGCTGAACTTGACTGGATCAGTGCAGTGAGAAAAAAACCGATACCAATAAAAGCGATTATAGGATAGTATGAAAATCTCTCAAGGTCGATGATCGTGGTTAAAGACTCTATAGAACTTTTCATAAATTCAAGACCGAGAAATAAAAGACCGAATCCAACCATTACTTTTGCAACTGTAGTAATTCTTTTATGAGAAGCAGCGAATATAAGCAGTAGACCTCCTGCACCTATCATAGGAAGGGCAAAAGCTTCTATCTTGACCTTAAAACCTAGTGTTGCAACGATCCATGATGTCACTGTCGTACCGACATTTGCACCAAATATGATACCAATACCCGAATAGAGTGTGATCAGAGAAGCACTTACAAACGATAGTGTCATAAGTGTGACAACGGAAGAACTTTGAAGGAGAGCGGTGGCTATCGTTCCGGTCATGAGCGATTTTAGTGTAGAAGAGGTTGAGTTCTTGACCCAACTTTTAAAACGACGGCCGGCTGCTTCTTTCAGTGCAAGTTCCATATACAACATACCAAATAGGAACATTCCCAGTCCTGAAAGTGCTTGTATAAGTTGCGCAGCCATATCTCTCACTTTTTTAGACTATTATATCACTATTATTGTCATAGACACAAACACCTAATGATAATCCTTAGCTCTCTTAAAAAGGTTTTACACTTATCGCATTTTTACAGATAATTTCAGTATTTATAAAATTTATGTATCTTATACTTAATATATACAAATAAAAGGATCTCAATATGAAGAATAAAAAGATCGAGCATAGTAAAGCTCTTATAGATCTTTTACATGGTGAACCAGAAGAAGGCATAAACAGAAGAACCGCTCTCAAAATGATGGGTATCGGTGGTGCAGCTACAGTAATGGGCTTACCTACTGCTTCAGATGCAGATGAAGCACCCGCATCCACAAGTGAAAAGAATGCCAAAATACTGGTTGTAGGTGGTGGGGCAGGTGGTATTATGGCACTGGCAAGACTTCATAGTGCCTTACCAAATGCCGAAATTACGATCATTGCACCCAATGAGATACACCTTTATCAACCGGGACAGGTCTTTATGGCTGCAGGACTTTATACCTTTGATGATATTGCTACAAAGAATAAAGAGTTCATACCAGAGGATGTCAATTGGATAAAAGATGAAGTCGCTTCTTTTGATCCGGATAACAATAAAGTAACGACACGTGCCGGGGTGGAAGTATCTTATTACTATATGGTCGTAGCTACTGGACTTGTATACCATTATGACTGGATCAAAGGACTGAGCGAAGAGGATATCGGTAAGAATGGGATCTCTAGTGTCTATTTGAATAATCTGGAAAACGGCACCGCTAAAGGCGGTGAAGTCACATGGGACTGGTTCAATACTCTCAAAAAGGCAGCGTCTTCAGGAAAAAAACCAACAGCGATCTATACTAGTCCTAACACTCCGATCAAATGTGGCGGTGCACCGCAAAAAATACTTTACCTCAGTGCGGATCATTTGAAAAAGAGTGACCTTGGCGCCAACTTTATCTTTGCAACAGACAGTGCAAAGCTATTTAGTATCCCTGAGATTGAAAAATCCCTGCTCAAAGTACAGAAACGATATGACACCATTACCAATCATTTCAGACATAATCTTGTTGCCATAGATGTAAAGAACAAGATTGCAACGTTTGAAGAGACTTATGAGGTCAAAGGTGAATATGATGAAGACCTTGAAGAGTATGATATATCAGAAGAGAAAAGAATGGTCGATATCTCTTATGACTTTATTCATATCGTACCGCCTATGGGACCGCCTAAGGCATTGGTGGATTCTCTTTTAGGTTGGCAAAAAGGTTCCGCTAAAGGATGGCTTGAAGTTGACTCTGAAACACTGCAGCATAGACGATACAAAAATATATTTGGTATGGGTGATATCTGTGGTATCCCACTATGTAAAACAGGTGGATCTGTAAGACATCAGGGACCTGTTGCTGTAGGAAACCTTGTTTCTGCATTGGAAGGTAAACCACTGGTAGAGAAATTCGATGGATACACAGTATGTCCACTTAAAACACAATACGGAGAGATCATCATGGCAGAATTCAACTATAAAGGTCTTGCTCCAACTATTCCATTCTTGGATCCTGCTAAACCAAGATTTATGTGGTGGGCCTTTGACCTTTATCAATTAAAACCGATGTACTGGTATCTTATGCTGAGAGGTTTTATTTAAGAAAGCAGTTCATATATTATGTAAAAAATTGATTTTATCATAAAGACTGTATTATACTTATTCATAAATAGTATGTTAACAGGATATGATTACTATCTGAAAACAAAGAAATGACAAAAGATAATAAGTGAAGATACTAATACTTGGCATAGGCAACCTTCTCTTTGGTGATGAAGGCATAGGGGTCCATTTTATCAATTATATAGGGGAGAAGTACACCTTTGAAGGTGAAGCTCAAATCAATCTTCTAGATGGAGGAACTCTGGCTCAAAGACTCATACCCATTATTGTAGAGTATGATCATCTGATCATTGTTGATACGATCAATGCACCGGGCGTACAGGCTGGTGAAATCTACTTCTTTAATTTTGATGCAATACCTGATGCCGTCGATTGGCAGGGAAGTGCACATGAAGTTGAAATGCTGCAGACCCTTAATATGATGGACCTTACGGGTGATCGACCACCTACCATGATCATAGGTGTCGTACCCACAGTCATAGAAGTCACAGAGTTCTCTCTTTCTGAAGCTGTAGCCGATGCTGTTCCATTGATGGAAAAGACGCTCTTGGAGTATTTAAAAACTGTGGGTATAAATGCCATTAATAAAAATGAAATAGATATACAGGAAATTCTTCCACTCTCTTTTAAGGCTGCCAATGATGCAAATATCATATAAATTTAAATATATCCATGATAATGCGTTGTTTACCCTTCTGTTAACTCCCAGCCCAAAACTCTCAGCTAATGCTATTAAGATGAAATATCCTATCTACAGAAACAAGCGTTTAAATATAGATGATGTCAATGTCCCATTAGAAGCGATGCCCCTTGGAAGTAAATAAGAAACTGTATATCACCGGGGTTGTACAGGGCGTTGGATTTCGTCCTTTTATTTATCAGCTTGCTGACCGTTACCATCTTAACGGATCGATCTGTAATACTGAAGCTGGAGTGAAAATAGAGGTTGAGGGCCATGAGCAGGCCATTGAATCATTTACAGCAGCATTGCATGATGAACTTCCTCCCTTGGCACGTATCGATACACTTTCAAGTGAAGATGCACCATCTGTTGGTCATACAACTTTTCAGATCCTTCAAAGTGAAACAGGAAGTCTTACATCTGCGTTGGTCTCTCCTGATATTGCTGTCTGTAAGAATTGTCTGCAGGAGATGTATGATCCAACCAATAGACGATATGCATACCCTTTTATCAACTGTACAGAGTGTGGACCTCGTTACAGCATTATAGAGACACTTCCCTATGACAGGCCCAACACTTCGATGCACTTCTTTACAATGTGTGAAGCGTGTAAAAAAGAATATTTGGACCCGCATGATCGCCGTTTTCATGCACAGCCTATCAGCTGTCCTAACTGCGGCCCCACACTTAGGTTGCTTGGGACCAATTCTGCCGTATTGGAAGAGGGTAATGCTACCATAAAAGCAGCAGCAGAAGCGATAAAAAAAGGGGCGATTGTCGCCGTTAAAGGAGTTGGAGGATTTCATTTGGTCTGTGACGCGACCAACAACGATGCTGTAGAAGCAATAAGAAGACGTAAACAAAGACCATCTAAGCCTTTTGCTCTGATGTTTGCAGATATGAAGAGTCTAAAAACTTCTGCAGAAACCTCTTTGAGGGAAGCAGAACTGATCTTATCCAAGGAAAAACCTATCGTTATCGTCCCTAAAAGTAAAGAGAGTTCGATCTCTGCTCTTGTAGCACCTTGTATCGATCATATCGGTGTTTTTTTACCTTATACACCTTTGCATCATCTGCTACTTAGAGAGGTCAATGTGCCGCTTGTTGCCACAAGTGCGAACTACAGTGATGAGCCGATTATACAAAACAGTCTTGAACTGCTTGAGAAACTTGGCTCCGTAGTCGATCTGGTACTTGACCATGACCGAGATATACACAATGCAAATGATGACAGTGTTGTACAAATAGCAGGGAATAAGAAGGTCACACTGCGTATGTCCAGAGGCTATGCACCTAAAAGTATAAAACTGCCGTTCAAGAGCAGGAAAAAGATCCTTGCTGTCGGAGGCAATCAAAAAAACAGTATGGCGTTGGTCTTTGATGATACACTTATCCTGAGTCCTTACATCGGAGATCTGAATTCTCTGGAGGCATTTGAATATTTTGAACGTACACTGGACTCCTTTAAACGCTTTTATGATTTTGAACCTGATCTTATCGTTTATGACAAGCATCCCGAATATATGACTACAAAATGGGCAAAACAATTCATAGCGAACAATTCAAAAATCGAGGGTATTGAACTGCAGCATCACTATGCACATCTTCTTGCAGTGATGGGTGAACATCAGATCAACGGAAAAGTATTGGGCTTTGCATTTGATGGTACCGGCTATGGAGATGATGACACCATTTGGGGTGGGGAAGTGATGATAGCAGACCATCAAGAGTATGAACGTATCGTCTCCCTTGCCCCTTTTCGTCTTCTGGGTGGAGAAAAGGCCATTAAAGAGCCACGAAGATCAGCACTTTCACTCCTGTTTGAAACCTACAGACTTGATGAGTTAGATACCCTGCATTTACCACTCTTGGAGCAATTCTCCAAAGAAGAGATCCATATGCTCCATAGGGCATGGGAAAAGGGCATCAATGCACCTTTGTGCAGTTCTATGGGAAGACTCTTTGATGCAGTGGCAAGCTTTGCAGATATTGTACAGGTGTCAAGTTTTGAAGGAGAAAGTGGTTTGCTTATGGAACAGTATGTGGATGAAAACCACACCGACATTTTCGATTTTGAGATAGAGAGTGGTATTATCAACCTGCAGCCTATGGTAGAAGCTATAGTACAGATGGAAGATAAACACGTCATTGTTTCAACCTTTTTCAATACACTCACTGAGATCATTTTTCAGATCGCCAAAAAACATCCTGAACTTCCGCTTCTTTTTTCCGGAGGTGTTTTCCAGAACAGAGTACTGGTCGAGAAAATAATCAGACGCTGTAAGGAAGAAGATCGTGCCTTTTATGTTCAACATGAAACAGCGATCAATGATGGGGGGATCGCCCTGGGACAGGCATGGTATGCCTTGCATCATCATACAGCACAAAACGCATGATCAAGACGTATATCTTTAAACACAATTTTATGAAAAGACTCTATAATTAAAACTATAAGGAAGGTAAGATGGAAGCTGGCTTATTACTCATTTTCTGGTACGGTATGTTACATGCATTCGGTCCTGATCATCTTACTGCAATAGCTGATTTTTCCATAGGAAAGAATAAACAAAAAACCTTATTGATCACTGCACTCTTTGCTGTAGGT
>JBFEWI010000058.1:0-9172 GCA_041546475.1 Sulfurovum sp. | reverse complement strand
AGTTATCTGTGCCTCCCTTCGGTCGGCACTGCCTGTGTAACTGTATGGAGGATCGATGAGACATCGTGCCTACGTTACCCTCGGCACAAAACCAGCAAATGAGCTAGTCCTCATCTCTGCCCTCCGAAGAGAGCAGGATCAAGACTACTTGCCCATCTTCTTGCGAAGTTGAGACAAGAGTTTGAACTGACGATCAAGTTCATCGATCATGAGCTTGTGATCATCAGTATATTTCTTGACCTTGGAAGGCTTTTTCGCTTTGGCAAGCTTGCCCTCTACAATGTCGATAGCTTTTCGGAGTTTGTCAATCTTACGAAGCGTATTATCCTCCGCATCAGAGAATGCAGTAGAATAACGCTCTTTAACAGACACGGCAGGTTCAACTGCAGCATCGAACTCCATCAGTTTGACCTGAGACTCTGAGGTAAGGAACGCCAACCATGACACAGGATAACCAAGTAGTTTACCTAATCCACCTAGTGCAGTAGGGTTCTTACCAGTAGCAGTTGCTTTCTCAAGTTTTAATAGATTCTTTTTCATAATAGACTCCTTTGAATATATGAAAGGGCTTTCACCTTAGTACGAGTGCTCAATAAACACCATAGAACCTACATCAGTAGGCTCTAGCTATTTACTTACTACCAAGCAGATGTGCAATAGGATTGCGTACTGCAATACGATAGGTCTTTGCCTTGGTTGGTATGATGATACCTCTGCTATCGTACTGGTTCTTGATAGGTGTAGCATTAGATTGTGGTTTAGTAGTAGTGTGTGTTGTAGTTGTCATGATGTCCTCCTTGATTGTGTGACTGTTGGCCATGACGAGGCAAGCGTGTGGGTACAGGTGTTCAATGACACCCATAGGCCCAAGCATACCGGGGGGTACACCGGGTCCGAACCTCCACAGGGGAAGGTACTATTGCTGTATTTAAAAATAAAATTTTCCAAAAAGGTTTCAATCTCTACCTTGATATACAAAATAAAAAATTTCCTAAAAATCTTGAAACCATAAAAACCCTAGGGGGTACCTAAATCAGAACCACAGATAACACTCATGTTTGGTTCTGAAATATTTAAAATAAGTTAGAACCTAGGGATTTTTAGGTTATAATCTCTGATATTGACACAGGAGAATGACATGGAACAGAACCCGTATGAAAAAGGAACAATGGAATATCTTGATTGGGCAACAGCCCAGCATGATGAGGCAATGAAGCCAAAACCTAAGAAGAAAAAAGCAGTCAAGAAAAAAGCTCCTGCGGCCGTACAACAAAAACAGGATGGACTTGCTGCTGCACTTGCTGCAGAAGAAGAACGCCGAAGAACCATGAGTGGTGGAATTGGTGGAATACTCTCTAAATTTGCGGAGATGTAAAATGAAAGGTCTTGCCAAAACGCTTATAGACCATGGCAAAAACATGAATGAAGCGAATTCAAGAAAACCACGAAGAAAAAATATCGGTATTGGATTAAAAGCAAAAGGTGATAAAGATTATCAGGGTGCCACACTGAGCTATGGCAAAGATGGAGATGAGATCTCTGTATCTGGAAAGAATTACAAGGGTGATGCAAAGATCAATAAAGTAAATGGAAAAAAGAAACTCAGTAAAAATCTCTCAATGAGTGGTTCCTATGAGTCTGATGCAGGCCCATATTCGGAAGACAGGTTTAAATTGGGACTTGCCTACAAGTTCTAGGAAAGGATAATTTATGCCATCAGGATACAGCAACGCTCTATATGAAATGGACGAGATGAACCCATTTGGACTAAAGAAGTACAAAGAGCGTGTGAATTATGCGAAAAATACAACAACACCAAAAAGTTACTATTTTGACAATCAAAATGCATACAACAAATATAGAATATATATAACGGCGAATAACGGAAATGTATCATATACGAATATTGCGGAAATTGAATTTTATCAAGCCCTTACAGGACCAATGATACTTAAGAATTTAGCAACATATGATGAGACCGAAATCGGAGGAAATCTTCTTACGACAAAAGTTGAACTTACAGCTGCAGGAGACACATGCAAATCTATAAATTTAGATCTTTGGGTAAAGCCATAGATATAAATATATTTTAGATACAATAAATAAGATATTAAAAAAAGGACAAGAAGATGATAAAAGGAACAGCACTACCACTACAAAAAGGCTTTCATAGAATAACTTCAGGAACTGGAATTACAGCAGATGTGGTTCATTGTGATGCAGCGGGAGATCTTATTGTCACATGGCTTGATGACACCATAAGTACAGAAAGCTTTGCAGCAGGGGACGACAGGGACCTAAAGTCTGTAAAGTCCGTAGAGATATCCACAGGAACATTCTCTTTTGCAAGAGAAATAGTATAAGAAGAATACTATGAGATTCGGATACTCAAAAGACCTGGCCGGAAACGTAAAAAATCCCGATGTTTCATATCAAGATTATGACGGAAATTTAAAGTATCAAGTAGATAATGCACTAAATACGATACTTAGAAATCAAGGGAACCCTGATATTAACGGCCTCCTATACTCAGGACGTGGAATAGAACTTGGTGCATTGAACGATGTGGATATTCCTATTCATCATACGTTGGGTGCAGAGAAAGTAACAGTTTTAGATAATACAGAAACAGGTCTTACTCTGACGCCAATCACTAATGGATATAATTTAACCTCAGACGGGACAGGAACAACTCTAACTGCATTTAGGTTTCAAGTCCCATCTGGAATAAATATCAATGAGACAAATAGACTTACTTTTGATTTTGTAGTAAATTCAGGAACTCCGTACTCAAATGGACTTTATCAGACAATAGACGCAAACAATCCTTATACTTTTGAGGGAAGCGGTAATTATTTCTATGAATTTGAAATGAGTGTATCAAGAACTTCTGCCGTTATGTATCTAGATGCAACGGTATTATTCAGTATTGATATTACATTTTCATCGATAAAACAAATCACAAACCCTAACTCATACCTAACATACTACGACTTCACAGATGGTCTTGTAACGTTGGGGAACAGTGTTGATGGCGGGAGCAGTACGGGAGAACTATCAACTCCACTGACAGACACATCTCCTTCTGATATTAATGTATTGATAGATAATGACAACGGAACAGTAACAGCAACAGTAGCATCACTATTCGGTCTTTCTGTTTTAGCTGAAACCAACAATATATCATTTGAAGTTGGACAAACATACAGACTTGCATTCAATGTAGACAGTAAAACATTTCCATTTGCATGGAGTGCAAGGGTAAAAGGTGTTACTGCACCGCCTCAATCAACAAATGAATCATACTATACAACATGGGTGGCAGATAGAACATCGGCGAAGATAGAAATTGTATTAGACGACAACGAATCAGGTGAGCAAATAGGTGACAGTATCACTTTTAGTGGATTATCAATAGAAAAAATCCTACCAATCAGCACAAAATACACACTAAACACTAAAACAGTAAACAACGTCATAACACATACAACACCTTGGAGTGCAAGTGATTGGGCTAGAATAAACAACAACCCAAACCTCATAGGAAAACTAGCATTAAGCACTACAGGAACTTTACCTGAACTAGAAAAGATTTTAGATGGAAGCAATAAGGTACCTAATGGAACATTTGATAGTGATACCTTGTGGAACAAGAATCCTGACTGGTCAATAGGGAATGGGGTGGCAACATCTACAGGTGTTGGAGCAGAGCAATATATGTATACAACACTTCCAGTGGTCTATAACGGTAAAAGATATAGAGTACAATACGATATTGTAGAGTACACTAGTGGAAGTATAAGAGTTCGACCTGGTTTTTCGACAGAAAGTACTACATCGAGGAATTCTTTAGGAACACATTCTGAACTAATAGAAGTTACAACCGCAATAAATAACTACTTGTACATTGAGTCTAATAACTTTGTTGGTTCCATAGACAATGTCTCTGTAGTAGAAATAGTCGATTCTTATTATATGTGTAGTGAGAAGAGTGGTGCGTATTTGGTTGATAGTAGGGCTGGGTATGGAGCAGACGAAACAACACTAATTGAGGCACAGACTGTTGGAGTAAATAATACCGCAACAACAGACTACCCAATTTCAAATATTACAACTTTACATAATGAAAGTATAGGTCAAGCAGGCAGACCACTTATCAAGACTACAGGTGGTGCTTATGATACAGATATATATAAAATACAAGTAAGGATAACTATCTCTAGTGGAACTGCCGTATTGTATAGTTTTGCATATGGTGATGGTATAGGTGGAGCATCAGTAGAAGTCATCTCGGATACATTAACAGCAGGGACATACTTATATGAGAGAATTGTTCCAATGTTGAATGCTGGAGGCAATAACTATTGGTATGTCGACTTCAATACATCTACAGAATTTACTTTTGATGGAACAGTAGAAACCAATTTTTATCAAGCCACAACCACAGAAGTAGCTAACTACGCATCAACAGTAAGAACCAACGCAGACTTTCAACAAAAAGGAATACAAACCACAGCATTTGTAACAGATGGTGCAGGAGTACCTACATCGTATAGTCCTAAGTTGTTGCAGTTTAATGGTGATGGTCGATATGTTGATGCTGGGTTTATGCCTCCTAGTGATAGTGCTTGGGAGATTGACATGGTTATGTTTTTCTCTGATAATGGAGAGTATGAATTATCAGGAATACAAACGGTTGCTACTGGAAACATCGTTTATCTTGGAAAGAAGAATACAAATGTTCCTAGAGCGTATATTGGTGGAATAGCACTAGACGGTGCAGCTGTAACGCTTGAGGCATATCATTATCTAACATTGACTTTTGATGGTGCAGGAAATGGTAAGTTTATCGTAGACAACACAAGTGAATATCCTTATGCTTCGTCTTTATATACATTATTAGCAGGAGAAAGTTTCTTTGTTGGCTCAACAAGTCGAGGAGGTGCATATATAGGAAATAATCATCGTAATCAAATAGGAATATTTTCGTATGTAACTAGACAAAGAACTTCTTTAGAGAGAGCAACAGCACACGCTAAAGCTAAAGCAATATACCCAACACTACCATAAGGAGATAGGCAATGAGCACAACACACAAATACGGATTCAACTTCGTCCTACCACTAGCACTAACAGACACACCGATGGCATTCTCAATGTTTGACAAAGGCGTGGATGAATTAGGGAACAGCTTAGGATACTATACATACAACGAATATATGGCATTGCCTAACAACAAGCCTAAGTACACACCATCAGAAACTCACGCTATCTTTGGCTTTAACATCACATCAACCAAAGTACGTGCAGATATGGAAGCACTATTAGCAACTACTCCATTCGTTATCTATGACGGAGATGACATAGCAAATTGGGAAGATGCAGACCAAAGCAACTACCTTTGGATTATCTCAACTGAACCAATGGTGACGGGTTACAATTGGGATGCGTTTGTAAGTGTATCACCATTGTTTAATGTGGTGACTGCATAAAATGAGAGACTATCTACTTTTATTGTTTGCATTGGTTCTTTTTGTTCCGATATTCATTGTTGGACACCTAATTCATCTCATAAAAGGCAAATCAATGAGTAGATATGCCTATAATATTGCTATTCACCTCGATAAAGCTGGAGGAGCAATGCTATTCAATAGCGAAGATTATACTATCTCTGCTATGGCATATGAGAAGAAAATAAAATGGCTTGTATCTCTCATTGATTGGATCTTCAGAGATGAATATCACTGTGAAACAGCATGGATAAGTGAATTCAAAAACAAATAAGATAAAAAATATCCTCAAAAATTTATATTAATTTTAATTTTCTTGTTATAATACCTATAAGGTACGCTCCTTATATGTTGTGAGTAGTGCTAACGGACAAGGATTACGTCAAAAATGACGGAAACAGAACTATACACAACAAGGATTTTATATGAAAACAATCGTATCTTTATATAGATGGTTTGATACAGCAACGATCCCCATGCTTTATTGGCCATATGGACAAGATGGTAAATACAGACACATTCTTCTAGGCATAATTGTCTCGACTCTCACAATATTTGTATCAATTGTTATGAGATCGGAAGATCTTAACTCTTTCGGAATATCTCTTGCTGCAATGATAGCAGGAATAGCTCTTGAAAGACTGCAGAGACTTTTTGGAGGAAACAATACGTTCTTTGAGAGCGTAAGCGATGTTGCTTGGACATGGTTCGGAGGAGTGCTTATAGGAATACTTGCGGCACTCTTTGGCTTGGCAAGACTTTTCTATTAAAAGAGGTTGATCATGGACAAGAATGAAACCATATTAACCGGAGCTTCACTTATAGCAGGGCAAAAGTCTGCAGTAGGTGGAAGCGTTATGTTCTCAAGCATGGTCATATTCGATGATCCAGCATATATAATCATTGGACTTATTGGGGCAATGGTATCTGTAGGAAGCGAATATTACGACTTAAGCAAAATGAAACAGGAAGCAGAGAAAGAAAACAGGGAATGCAAGATATCCATAGGGATAGATCTTGTTAAGGCCTTTGTCATAGGTCTCCTGTTCACTGTACTTGCCTTTTTGTTCTTCATACAGGCTGGAGAAGCACTACTTAAGCATGCATTCGGATTAAGCGTAGTTGTTAAACTTCTTCCTTCCTTCTATATGCTTGCATCCATCTATCTCTCCTCTAAATCCATAGCAATCTACAATGCATTGTCTAGAAAGATGGGGTGGATAGTATGATGAATATGGATGTGGTTCTACTGGCATGGGCAACAGCAATGCTGTTCTTGCTCTACAAAACAAACAGCCTAAAAACAAGCATTGCTACCACAGCAATAGTATTGGCCTTTTTTGTTGCATCTGTTTTACATATGATCATTGGAGAAATGTGCGATATGTTTATAATAGCTGCAACCATATCCATACTTGTATTTAGGATAATACCGTATGACAGCACTGACAAATGGAAAAAAAGATGTTATTAGATACGGTAAAAACATGGCTTATTCTGTTCCTTCTTGTGGTTCTGGTAAGTATATCATTCAAGCTATATACCGTATCAAATGACAGGGATCTATATAAAGCGAAAATGGAAGCAGTTGCTGCCAACTCTGCTGCAGAAATAAGACAATACAAGAAAAACATGGAAAGCTATGATAATGCAATGAAAGCTATTGGTGAATTTTTCGGAGACAGGATCAAAGCAATAGAAGAATTTGAAGGAAGACCAAATGAAACAGAATGTCAAGCTGCTAACCGCCTGCTTAACCGCTATGGCAATTAACGGATGTGGGATTGATACAGTATTTACAGGATGTGTAACACCGGATGTTGCAAGATCGGTTCTAAATGAGGAACCACAGACGAATATACTCAAGAATGCAAAACGTGTTGTTAGAAACTGTCAGCTCTTAAAACAGGAGAATCAGGCTTTAAGAGAGGCAAATGAGGTATGTAAATGACAGTCAGGGTGATCATTGACGGAAAAGAGATCGAACTTACGGTTCAGGAAGCACAAAAACTCGTAAAGGATATTCATGAGCAACTCTACACCTAGACACGAATCATTTTCAAGCATAGGAAAAGATCTTACCGAAGATGTATTCCAGGGAAAAACATACAGGACACATAGGCACATAGGCAAAATAGTAATCCATTGCTCTGCCTCACCTCATGGAAGAGGAGATGATGCACACACAATAGATAGATGGCATAAAGAGAGATGGGGTTCCGGGATAGGATACCACTATGTTGTACTTGAAGACGGGACCATACAGAAAGGAAGATGGGCGGATTATATAGGTTCACACGCCAAAGGACACAATATAGGTTCATTGGCTATCTGTAGAATAGGTGGTATGGGTTCTGACGGCAAACCATTGCGTGATGTTACAGACCCACAACTCCACTCACTAAGAACACTCTCACATCTCCTATGCAGCCTATATGGATTAGAGCCAAGCAAGATAGTTGGACACAGAGAACTTTCTGGTGCAAATAAGTCATGTCCCGTCATGAACATGAATTTAATTAGAAACATAGTATGATATATCAAATAAAAACAAAAGGAATAATATGATCGAGATTGATGTTGTTATAAAAATGGGTGAAGATTGTGAGAAAAGAATGTCCCTGGATGAGGCAAGAATGCTTCATGCAGAACTGAGTAAAATGTTTAATGGTATACCAATGGGTGGGAATGTTATGCACAGGACAAGCTCACATCCTCAACCACAAAATGTACATCCAGGACAAGGACCAAACAATGGAATCCATGCTGGACAAAACCAAGAGGCTAGACCAAAAACAGGCGGATGCGGTTGTGGAAAGAAAAAGGAAGCAGGACCTGGTCCTGGAGCAAAAAGAGTAGAAGAGGTTAAGGCTGCAAGAGCAGCAAGAGTCGGAAGACCGAAGAAAAAAATAGAAACAGAACAAAAGGACAAGTAATGGGACTACACTCTCCTGCATTTATTTATGATGAGAACAGAACAGACAAAGAAAAAAAAGAGTTTGCTCAGATAACCTATTCTGATATTGATGCAACCATAAAATTCCTCTATAAAAGAGGAATGTGGTCAAAGTATCACTACATGCAGTGGACAAAAGCACTTGAATCCATGAAAGATGATGAAGAGACACTTCATTTATGGTGGGATGCTATAGTATCCGGTGCAATGTTTGAGGTTCCTGCAATGCTGGAAGAGAGACTTGAAGCAATGAAAGATCTTGAAGAAGATGCAGTCGAGCAAAAAAAGATGATTTCCAGAAGAAAAAGAAACCTAAAGAAGTAGTTGCTATAATTTCCTAAAGCTCACCTAAAGGATATCACTTGTTAACCATAGAAGAAGTAAGAGATCTGGTTCCAAAGAAAAAGAGAAATCTTGTTTCTGAGGAGCTGATAGACAGAATAAATCAAGTTGCAGCAGAACCACTTATCGCTGATCAGTTCAAAGAAAACTTCATAACATATTCCAATATCATGCAGACAGGAAAATACTCGATAGATGAGTATAAGAATGCAGTGCACTTTGTTACGCATCTTTTGCTTGAGTCTAAAGATATTGATGCATACAAAAGAGTCTTTCCAGATAGATACAAAAGACTAGAAGAGAATGGGCTTGACAGAAGCTCAATCAGTCCCTACGCAACAGCTTATAAAAAAAGCAAGCTTGT
>JBFEWI010000320.1:0-1241 GCA_041546475.1 Sulfurovum sp. | reverse complement strand
TGATATTATTCTATCTAAACTGCGGTTACAAACATTTGAAAAGTGAGAAAACTATTTGCTAATTTATCTTCATATCCCCTACTGTGATTCTAAGTGTCACTACTGTAGCTTTAACACCTATGTCGACAAATTTGAAACCCAGTCAAAATATATGAAAGCCCTCTATACACAACTCACTTTTGAACTTAAACATTTTGATGTCAAACAGCACACGATAGAAACACTTTTTATTGGCGGGGGGACACCATCAACGGTAGAGCCTGAACTCTATGCTCCGATTTTCGAACTGCTTCGTCCCTATCTGAAAAAAGATGCAGAGATCACCACAGAAGCGAATCCGAACTCTGCGACCAGATCGTGGCTGGAGGGTATGAAAAAGCTTGGTGTGAACCGTGTCAGTTTCGGCGTACAGAGTTTTCACGCACCAAAACTCAAAGCCCTGAACCGGGCACATAACCCCAAACAGGCCAAAGAAGCCGTACAGACAGCCAAAGCGCTTGGATTTGAGCATCTCTCTTTGGATCTTATATACAACTACCAGGGTGATACAAAAGCACTGCTTTTATCTGACATAGAAGAAGCTTTTTCTCTCCCGATTGACCATATCTCCGCCTACGAACTTACCATAGAGGACGGGACAAAGTTCTCTATGACCCCTGAAGTGAGGCAAGAGAATGAGGATCTTGCTTTCTTTGTCACCGAAGAGATAGAAAAAAGGGGCTTCAAGGCTTATGAGATCTCAAACTTCGGTACTTACCAGAGCAGACACAACAAAGGGTATTGGGAGCTCAAGAACTATATCGGTGCAGGGGCCGGTGCTGTAGGGTTTTTAACAAACAGACGTTTTTATCCCCAAACCGATATTGAAGGCTATGTTGCAGATCCGCTTACCATTACGGAAGAGGCACTCACACCGGACGAACTGTTGACAGAAAAGATCTTTCTAGGCTTGCGCAGCAGTGTGGGAGTAGAAAAAGCGCTTCTTACAGAGGCAATGAGACAAAAAGCCGATATCCTTTGTGAAAAAGAGAAACTGCGTTGCGATGCGACACATTACTATAATGATAATTTCTTCTTGAGTGATGAACTCGCACTCTACATTTTAGGATAATTTGCTAAAATACAGCAATTAAATTACAAGGCATATTATGTTTGGCATCGGCTTTACCGAGTTACTTCTCATTTCCATTGTTGCTATACTCTTTTTGGGGCCAGATAAACTACCTCAAGCGATGATAGAG
>JBFEWI010000165.1:0-3861 GCA_041546475.1 Sulfurovum sp. | reverse complement strand
ATTTAATGTATCAAGTGAAATCTTGATATCAGTTTACCCATTCGTGTCGACTTTAAAGGCGATACTACAATATCATGCAGGCTATTCTTCTTCTCTATGGTATGGATCGGTATGACACCACCTGCCCTTTCAAGCACTTCACCGCAACTCTCACATTGTTTCCATATACCATTCCACGATACATTGGTATTATTACATTTTCTACAGGCATCCATGATGCTTCCTTTACTCCTTTTACACTTTTTTATTCTGACAAAATGACCCAGTTCAAGTCTCTCATACTGATCAACCAGGCTTCCGATTCATAGATAGATTTTATTCACACGAAGAGGTATGAGGAGTATAAACTCCTCACTAAGAAGAGGACACGCTATTAAGAAGGTCGTCTTGCACCTTTATATCTGTTGCTATAAAATTTTTTATTTAGACTTGTAATCACAACTTTTTTCTTTGCAGATGAAGCATGAATGAACTTATTATCTCCAAGATAAATCCCTACATGATTCACATACCCTTTACGTTTTTTAGACGTATCAAAGAAGACCAAGTCACCTTTTTTCAACTCACTTCTTTTCACAAACTTGCCAAACTTTGACTGTCTGATCGAAGTTCGCGGGATATCGATCCCGATATTTCTATAGACAAATTTTGTAAAACTGGAACAATCATAGGTATTTTTATATCCACTAGCTCCCCATACATACTTTTTTCCTAATTTTGTTTTTGCCAAGGAAGTGATCCGCTGACATTTATCCGCATCTTTGTCTTTGTTCGTCTTGCTCTTGAAAATATCCATTAAAGAAAACGTTTTTGATGCTTCACTCTTCTCTTTCTCTAAAGGCACCGTATCAAGCTTAGAGAGTGATGCAACAAGCTTTTTATCTGCAACTGATTTCTTTGCTTCCGCCAACGTATTCGTCTTTTTGTTCTGCGGAATATATAATACTTTCCCGATTTTCAATATTTGACTTTTTCTCAAGGCATTGGCTTTTCTTATTTTTGTCACAGAGGTATGATGTTTAAGGGCTATAGCAGAAAGCGTATCTCCTTTTTTTGTCACATATTTCGTCGGCTTTTCATATGTTTTCGTATAAAGAACATTGGCATTTGTCGGTACTTTCAATACCTTTCCTATTCTAAGAATAGCGCCTTTTTTCAGTCCATTGGTTTTTCTTACTTTTGAAATGGTTGTATGATGTTTGTGTGCGATAGAAGAGAGGGTGTCCCCTTTTTGAATAGTATATTTGACCATCTGTTTCGCTGTGTGGGTAGATGCTGCAGCTGTCATCGTCGTGAGAGATAAGGCACAAAATAACGCATAAAGTTTGTTCAATGGATTCTCCTATCATAATGAAATTATAAGTGTAAATGATAAAAATCGGTACTTATGAAATATTGGATAGATTGTAACTAGATAAAATTAATAAAAAATAAATATTCTTTTAAATCAAGCTTAACCTGTTGTCAACACCTTACCCTGAAAACAACATTTGCCTTGAAATTATGCATACTTTTTCAATGCTTCTACAATGTGGTCAGCGACTCTGAACGCATTGGCATAAATGGTCCAAGTAAACGCTACAGAACCTCCTGTAGGCATAAAACTGGCATCTGCCACATAGAGGTTTTTCACATCATGAGAACGGCAATATTTATTCAGTACGGATCTCTTAGGATCATTTCCAAAACGGCATCCTCCGGCCACCAGGTTCTGCGGGGGTGCTGAAGAGATTGCCGAATAGATATTCTTGGCTCCCATCTCTTCGAGTATCCGTTCACACTTCTTTGCAATATAATTTCCTACTTTCAGATCTTGAGGATGTCCTTCCACACGCAGTTTTCCTACAGGCATACCGAACCTGTCTTTATGCACAGGGTCCAAAGAGACAAAACAGTTGTCATTCGGAAGCCAGTCATTAAAGACTTCAAAACGTATACTTTTCTGCTCTGTAAAGCGGGAGACCACACGTTCACCCAGCTCTTTTCCCCATACAAGCTTCCCGTCCTTATAGTTATCTTTTCGTGCCCGCGTGATGATATTCTGATGTTCAAACATGAACTCAACAGAGCCTCCTTTAAATTTGCCATACCACCAATGGTCTATAAAATACCAATCCAGAATAGAGCGGTTGACAAAAAGTCCTGTTGTCATCAACTCTTCAAATTTGATATGTTTCAAAGTATCCTTATGCAGTTCTCCCTGTCCGGAACCTCCCCCGGAGAAAATGAGGTTCTTGCCAAGTTCTCCACTGCTGTTCCCCAAACCATCAGGATGATGCACATTGGCAGAGTTGAGTAAAAGCCTTGCACTCTCATGCGCCTGTGCGGCCACAACAAAGATCCTGCCTTTGATCTTTCTCTCTTTGCCTGTCACCGTGTCAACGACCACCGCATGGTCCACCTCATCTTTTTTGTCTGTATGCAGATACTTTACATAGGTGTTGCTTATCAAAGTCAGGTTACCCGTACCCAAAGCGGGCTTTAAAAGCGCTTCCCTCGAACTTCCCTTCGCACCGGAACTGCACCCATAGCTTCCGCAGCGGTTTGAATAATAACAGGCATCACGTCCGGGTTTATCTTTTGAGAGTACTGCTCTTGGTGTGACAAGCGGTGTAATGTCAAGTGCTTGACAACTTTTGTCGAACAGTTTTACCACTGCATTTTCTTTGGTCGGAGGCTGTGTAAAGTCTACCGTACTTCGGGGCGGTTCAAAGGGGTGTTTGTCGGCTCTTCCCGAAATGCCTACCAACTCTTCAGTTAACGTATAATAGGGTTCCAACTCTTCATACGATATAGGCCAATCTACTACATTAGCCCCTTCTATCTCTCCATACTTGCTCTTCAGCCTGAAATCATCTGGGTGCATGCGATGCAGCATCCCCGACATCAAGTTCGAAGAGCCTCCCACGATGTTCCCGTTCCAAAAACTCCAACCCGACTCATAGGTAGGCGTCGCTACCCACTCCCCATCAATGTTTTCTTCTATGGTATGGTACTCATCAAACAGATTGGGCGTGACCAAGTCTCTTCTGCAGTAAGCCAACTCATCTTTAGAGAACTCTTCTCGTTTGATGAGCCGGCCTTTCTCCAGCACTGCTACCTTATAGCCGGCTTGACATAACGTATAGGCTACAGCACCCCCGCTGGCTCCCGAGCCGACGATGACAACATCATACATACTCATAATGCTATATATCTTGTTGTAGGTCTAGGGAGACCACTATACGAGGATATCGCCTGCCACCCTGCTTCCTCAATATTCGAGCCGTAGATCGGATCGCTAAAGAGCCCTTCCATGGTCAGTGTCATGATATGGGACAACCAATTGCGACCATAGCGTGTCTCCTCATACGCACGTAGGGCCTTTTCTTTTTCCTGATCTGTCATGGACAGGAATCTCCCTTTTTCACGCTTCTCCAGTTCTTTTGCCCCCTCAATGACAAAAGCTTTGATATCTCTGTCAAAGCTCTGATGCATCATGGTTTCAAACAAGAATTGTGTGACCTTCATCGATCTGGCAGAGGGAAGCTTGCTTCCTTCAGGAAAGAGATGCTCCTGCACTGCAGAGAGTATCGGGGCTACCGTTTTAAACGTTTTCTCAAACTCACTGACCCCTTTTGCCTGCATATAGGGAGAGAGTCCCAGAATGGAACCTAATATGAGAAATTTTCTTCTTTTCATTGCTCGATCTTTACATTGATTTTTTTATTATACCCACTCGTTTGTGCACTTTGAGTGCAACAGACTACACATACCTTACACAGATTCTATATTATACTGCAACTGTCAAAAAAATATAAGGAGACAGATATGAAAAATTTCATTGTTAGTGCGTTCATAGGTTTGGCAATGCTTGCTTTT
>JBFEWI010000248.1:0-2009 GCA_041546475.1 Sulfurovum sp. | reverse complement strand
GTTCATCTATACCTTTAGCGACATCATCAGGATGTTTACCGAAGAGCTTTTCGGTCAGCTCTTTGTTGGCAAAGATATTCATCAGTACAGGCATATCATACGTTATGTCTTTTGCTTTGTTAACAGGATTGGTAAAAAGGAGAGGACGAGAGTCATCTCTCTTAACTTCAATGTATGCCACATGGGGAATTTCAAGCTCCACATCCAACGGTTCATCTATGATCTTTAAATTACCATTCTCTTTCAGCCATTGTACTACGTCTTGCATTCACTATTCTCTTTTTTTCTAAAACATTCGATCTATAAGCAACTTTCTACTTTATAGTCTCTCAGGCATTTCATCTTTAAATGCTATAGATTCTGCTTTTTCGAGTATATCCAGAGCACCCTCAGCGATCATTGCTTCAGCCAACTGTTGTCCTAATGCATCACACTCACTGATCTTTGATATCAATGCTTTATGCATGATATTCGTACCGTCAGGATATCCCAACATCGCTTTTACCGTGATATCATCACCTGTGATGATCGCGTTCACTGCCACAGGAGCAGAACAGCCAGCACCTATTTTTGAAACAAAGTCACGTTCCAACTTTGTACAGAGATAGGAGTTCTCATCATTCAACGTCATAGCTATTTCCCGTACCCTGTCATTATCACTTACAATTTCTATGCCCAAAGCAGCCTGTCCCATTGGCGGTATAAAAAAGTCCAACTTTTCAACAAAAGGAATATCCTTAAGCAGGTCAAGTCTGTGCAGTCCTATATAGGCAAGTATGATCGCGTCATATTGTCCCTCTTTGAGCTTTCTGAGTCTTGTATTGACATTTCCTCTGAGTTCTTTGACCACAAGGTCCGGACGTTTCTCAAGCAGCTGCATACGTCTTCTAAGGCTTGTGGTTCCTACCACTGCACCCTGAGGAAGTTCATCCAGACTTCTGTAGGTATGTGAGAGCAGCACGTCACTCTGATCTTGGCGTGTCGTAATGGCACACAGTTCCAAACCTTCTGGAATATAAGTAGGAACATCTTTGAGTGAGTGTACGGCAAGATCGGCATTCCCTTCAAGCATCTCATCTTCAAGCTCTTTGGTGAAATGCCCTTTTCCTCCTATCAATGCAAGCGGTTTGTCGAGTATCTTGTCACCCTTAGAGGTAATCTTGTTCAGTTCTACTATGATCTCCGGAAATGTTGTTTCAATTCTCTCTTTAATGTGATATGCCTGCCAAAGTGCGAGATCACTTGCCCGTGTTGCTATAATTAATTTTTCCACTGTTACCCTTGTCTATCTCTGCATAAGACAAAGCCTCATACAGACGCCAATTCTATTATTTTATGAGCTTTTTATGCCCGTTACGCATTTTATCCCACTCACCGTCTATATAGATCGTAGGTGTACCTGTGACCATCATTGTGCTTGATGCCATTTCATCTGCCTGCATTGCTGCTTTCACCTCTTTTGCATCTACCTGTGCTGCTGTGACACTATAACCGGTATGCTTTTTTACTGCCGCAAGTATCTTCGTCATGTCCGTCTCTCTTGGGTCTATCTTTAGTGAATAGATCTTTTCAACCACATCAGTTCTACCTTCATGCTGTGCCACATGCATCACACGTGTCAGGACATCTGAAACAGGATGGATACGAAGTAACGGCAAGTGATAATAATAGACTGCTATTTTTGTAGGGTTCTCTTTAGATAATTTAAAGATCTCCGGTACGACTTCTTGACAGAACGGACATTGCGGGTCAGAGAAGATAAGTATCTTATGCTCTGCATCTTTGTTACCAAACAGCAGGTGGGCATCGTCATAATAGCTCTGAGGGACACTAGGTTTGATCTCATCTCTATAGTCATTTCCCGTTTTTAGATTCACTAAATGTCCTGTAACAAGTCCATCCTTTACAAACATCATTTCGGGTGCATGTATCTCTCTTTTTTGATACTCGAGATCCATCGTCGTTAACAGAATAGTCCATCCCGGTAATCTTTTATCTGTTTTAGACTC
>JBFEWI010000325.1:0-1222 GCA_041546475.1 Sulfurovum sp. | reverse complement strand
ATCCTGAACGCTTAACGCTTAACGCTGAACTCTCACCCAAGGCGCTTCAAACCGTCGAAGAGTGTGAACTGGGGATCGTAGGACACAAAGTGTTCGTACGCCTGAAAGATATCCCGATGTACCTCTCTAAACGTACCAAGGACAGTATTCGAAACCGTTACAGCCACTCTATGGAAGTCGGCTTGAGCACAGAGTATATACTCAACCATATCAGTAGACAACTTGGCAATGATGTCGACCTGAACTTTTTCAAAATAGGAAAGATTGTAGGGCTTCTCCATGATATCGGGCACACTGCATTCAGCCATGATGGCGAGACTATTCTGGACAAGATGCTGCGAAAGGCATCTGCGACTTTGGATACCCCTTTACGGTTTAACGCAAACCTCAATAACTTCAGACGTATCTTCAAGTATGAGTTCTATGAAAACCTTCCGGATGATGTCAGGGAGTATGCTTTGGCTTCTCTGGTCAAGCGTATACATGAGCTTGAAGAGTACCCTGAGTATCTCTATTTGAAAGAGTATGTGCTTGATGCCATTGCACTGGAAGAGAAGTATCTTGGATCCAAAGGTATCACGATCCATAACATTACAGGTAAAACCATCTTGTGCCAGGCGATGGATCTGGCGGATGAGAACAGGTACCGCGTGACAGATATCATCGATTCGCTCAACATCTACTCCAAAGAAAAACTGCAGGAGATCCTGCTTCGTACCATTAAGAGCGAAGTGAGGGTGAAAGATATACGCAAACTGGTGCATCTGAAAACACTCAGCGTGCCTGGCTATGAGAGCGTGCACTATGACAAGATGAAGATCAAAGATCTGCTTATCGCACTGCTCAACCGTTCAAGCAACGCCAAAACGGAGTTTCAAAACACGATGAACGCTATCTCTATGGCGTTTAACAGGAACTTGAGACTGAGAGAAGACGGAAAACTGGTGCCTGTGGATGATGAGATAGAAGCTTTAAGGAAAGAGTTCCAGAAGGTCGCAGCGAAGTATCTCTGGGGTTCAAAGAAGGTACAGAATATCAAGAAGCCGTTCACTCACTATTTTACGACGGTGGCGGATTACTTCATTAACAAAGAGTTTGCTATGGAGCTGATCGACAGCAATACCTATAAAGAGAAGCTGACTGCGTTAAGTGAAAGTGATGTAACACAAGAAGCGTATCTAAGAGAGAAGTTGAGTCTCATGCGTAACTTCCTGGGAGGATT
>JBFEWI010000178.1:0-3639 GCA_041546475.1 Sulfurovum sp. | reverse complement strand
TAGCAAAAGCTGAAACGATCCATGGCAACGGCCAACTACCAAAATCTGTCAACGTATCCTCCTAGGATAATGAGAGATGATCTCTTTAGGTATGAAGATAGATCAGATCCAAAGATCTACTCTTTTGTCTCTTTGATCACTTCAAACGCATCGATAGGTTCTTCAAATGCGATGAAGAGTACACATGGCTCCTCGCCTTTTTCACAATAGGCTGTATGTGGATGTTTGGATGGCCCATAGGCGTACATCCCTTTTGTGAGCAGTTCGCTCTCCTGGTTGTCATAGGTGACCGTCATCTTTCCTGATACCAGTACCATCCGTTCTGCCGAAGTATGCCAGTGATGCGGGATAGCATAATCAGCCGGGACTTTAAAGAAAATATCCAGGTTCTCTTTGGCAGGATCACCATGAAGTACTGCGATCTTGCATGCTTCACCGAGAAATGCAGGACAGGGTCCCCACTTAAGGGATTTATCGTGATGTGAAAAGCTAAGTGCCGGACCAGCTGCGACTTCGTCACTGATACACAGTGATGTAAATACAAACAAAGTTAATAGTATTTTTCTTAACATCTTCTCTCTCCTTTTATTTGTTATGATTTACAGTACATAAGATATGTGTAATGTATGTGTAAAAGTAAAATTGAACTTATAAAACTGAAGACTTTATCACCATCAATTTCTCTTTACTCATCTCTTCCATTGAATAAGAGATACCACCCAGTCCCAGACCTGACGCTTTAGCCCCACCAAACGGCATCCAATCAACCCTGAATGCGGTATGGTCATTCACCATGACAGTAGTGCCATTAAGACGCTTAACAGCAAGCAAGGCTGTGTCAATATTTTTAGTAAAGACGGCTGCTTGAAAAGAGTATTCAAGACGGTTAGCTTCTTTAAAAGCATCTTCAATATCCCTATAGGGGTAAATACAGACAACCGGACCAAAAATTTCTGAGGTACTTACCTTGGCATCCTGTGGTGGATCTAAAAGTACTGTGGCTTCAAAACAGCTTTCAGAAATACGTTTACCGCCACAAAGTACTTTTGCCCCTCCTGAGATCGCCTCCTTGACCCATGACTCTATTCGCTTGACTTCATTGTGTGAAATGAGTGGTCCCACCTCTGTTTGGGGGTCCAGAGGATCACCAACGATCAGCTTTTGCGCTGCTTGTGCTAATTTCAAACCTACTTCATCACAAATATCTTCATGGACATAGATACGTTGCACGGAGACACAGACTTGGCCTGCATGATAAAATCCGCCTTTGGTCAAAGCGGGGATCAATGCTTCCATATCGGCATCGGCTTCTACGATAACAGGTGCGACACCTCCATGTTCAAGGCCCACACGGGTACCTGGAGAGACTTTTGAGTTAAGGTACCATCCAACAGCACCTGAACCAATAAAGCTCAAATAGTCTATCTTGGGGCTTGTCGCAAGATACTGCGCTACTTCTCTGTGACAGACCACTACTTGACACCACGCTTTAGGTAATCCTGCTTCATATAAAATTTTGACAAAATTAATGGCGGACATAGGTGTAGACTCTGATGGCTTAATGATAACAGGCGATCCAACGGCTATAGCCGGAACTGTTTGATGTACAGCAAGATTTAAAGGATGGTTAAATGCTGAAATTGCGGCAACCACACCAATAGGCTCCTTCATAGTATAGGCAATACGATTCACAGAACTTTCTGTATGACCCATGACTATCTCTTTTCCTTCAAAAACACCTATATGTTCAATAGCAAGTTTTACACCATTGATGGCACGTTCCACTTCAACCTTTGAATCCATGTAAGGTTTACCGCCCTCACTGGCGGCTATAAGAGTAAGTTCCTCTATACGGCTTCTCATGATCTCAACGGTTTTCTCTAAAATAGCAATACGTTCGTATTTAGGCAACCACATCTCCTGGTTTTCATACACTTTACGGGCACGATCTAAAGCTAGATCAATATCTTCCTCATTTGAAAGAGTTATCTCATCCAATATCTTTCCGTCAAATGGTGACTTTACTTTAATACGATTCATCCTATCCACTCCTAAAATGATTGATCTATTCTATGGTTTACAACTTATGTCAAACACGTTTTATTTCTGAGTAACTCATTTAAAATGGCATGATTTAAACTATAATCTACTGCCAGATCGATCAGGTGTACCCCTTTACGGTCGATCACGTCATTCAAAATGGAACTGAATTCATCACAGGAGCTAGGTCTATAGCCCATGGCACCATATGCTTTGGCATACTGGACAAAGTCCGGATTTTTGAAATCCAATCCAAAATTCTCAAATCCCATACCTTCCTGTTTCCATTTGATCATCCCATAGGCACTGTCATTTAAAATGATGACGACAAGGTCTAACCCCAAGCGTACTGCAGTTTCCAACTCCTGGGCATTCATCATAAAACCACCGTCTCCACATACCGAAATCACTTTTTTATCTGGATGAACGATCTTGGCAGCCATCGCAGAAGCCAGACCTGCACCCATAGTGGCCAATGCATTATCAAGCAAAAGTGTATGCGGTAAAAAACATTTATAATTACGTGCGAACCATATTTTATAGATACCGTTGTCTAACGTTAAAATGCCATCTTTCGGGAGAACATCCCTGATGTCCTTAAGCGCTCTTTGCGGCAGGATCGGAAATCGTTCATCTTTAAAATACTTCACAATATGTGATTGGGATTCCTCTTTGACACGCATAAAGTATGTAAAATCCCAATGTGCCTGTTTTTGGGCAAGTTCGGTCAAAGCCTTTAAATTACAAGCGATATCTCCGGTCACATCAAGCTGAGGGAAATAGGTACCATCCACATTAGAAGGTGAAAAATTGACATGTATGACCTTTGTGCCTCCCTGTTTCATAAAAAATGGCGGTTTTTCGATGATATCATGTCCGACATTGATGATCAGGTCCGCTCTGTCTATCGCACAATGGAGATAATCATTCTCAGAGAGTGCTGCTGTTCCCAGGTATAAAGGATGGAACTCGCTCACCACTCCTTTCCCCATCTGGGTCATAAAGAATGGGATACCGAGTTTGTCTATAAACTCTTTCATCGCAGAACCGATGCACCTGCGGTTTGCTCCCGCCCCGATCAATACCAGCGGCATTTTTGCTTCATATAACATCTTTAAAGCATTTTCTAGACTTTGCTTTCTGGCAACCGGATAATAGGTTTTACGAACAGGAAAGAGTTGCTCATCCACTTCTTCTCTTGCGATATCTTCAGGCAGTTCAATATGCACTGCACCGGGTCTCTCCTGTACAGCTAATTTGAAACTCTGACGTACCACAGCAGCGATGTTGTTTCCGTTGACCACTTGCTTGGTATATTTTGTAATGGGTTCCATCATGTGCACCACATCTATGATCTGAAAACGTCCTTGCTTGCTTTTCTTGATCGGTTTCTGACCGGTGATCATCAACATGGGGATACCTCCCAGGTTGGCATACGCTGCAGGTGTCACAAGGTTAGTTGCACCCGGTCCCAAAGTAGCCATACATACACCGACTTTTCCCGTGAGTCGTCCATAGGTCGCAGCCATAAAACCTGCACCCTGTTCATGACGGGTCAAAATAAATTGAATACTCGAGTCTCGCAAGGAATTTAAAAGG
>JBFEWI010000236.1:0-2258 GCA_041546475.1 Sulfurovum sp. | reverse complement strand
AGAAGTGGCTGTGACATTACAGGAGTATCCTAACAAAACCTGGGATTTTACGATACCTCAAGATCCTTTGGTCTATCGTCTGTATGAAGTAGTCGGTGTCTATGGCGAGACGATCAAAGAGATCGTGGGCGAAAAGTTCGGGGATGGTATTATGAGTGCCATTGATTTCTCTTTGGATATTGACAAAGAAGAGAATCCAATGGGTGACAGGGTTGTGATCACTATGAATGGTAAATTCCTGCCTTATAAATCATGGTAATGTAGTGATGGAAGATCAATGCCGACAGGTTTTGATCTTTCGCTACAATGACAGATATGATCAAAAAGTTTTGAATTAAGGGCATTTTTGCATTAAAATGCTTTTCATTAAACACTTTTAAACTGAATCTGACTGCATAAAAGTATAGGCTCAAGAAGGCTACTGAACACTATGAACAAGCAATTAACCATATCCATTGGCGAATACTCCACTAAAGGTCGTAAAGAGGTCAATCAGGATTTTCATGATATCTGTGTACCCCAGGAACCCCAACTGACCAACAAAGGCATAGCCATTGCTCTGGCAGACGGGATCAGCAGCAGTGAGGTCAGTCAAACCGCAAGTCAGACAGCGGTCACCTCGTTTTTAATGGACTATTTCAGCACACCCGAATCCTGGTCTGTGCAAAAGTCTGCCCAACGTGTGATCACTGCGACGAACTCCTGGCTCTATGCGCAAAGCAGACAAAGCCAGTACTGCTATGATGCCAATAAAGGCTATGTATGTACCTTCAGTGCGATGGTGATCAGGTCAAACACAGCCCATATTTTCCATGTGGGTGATGCTCGTATCTATCGATTGAGTAATGACAAGATGGAGCAGTTGACCGAAGACCACCGTATGTGGATCACACAGGAAAAAAGCTATCTTGGCCGTGCCCTGGGTGTGGATTCGGACCTGAAGATCGATTATGATACTCTGCCCGTAGAGGTCGGTGACATTTTTTTATTTATGACAGACGGCGTCTATGAATATGTCAGCTCTGCGCTTATGATCAGTATCATCGAGGCATGCAATGGTGACATGAACGCTGCAGCAAAACGCATTGTCGAAACAGCCTATGAAAATGAGAGTGATGACAATCTGACCATTCAGCTTGTCAAAGTGGAGACACTGCCCGACAAAGATGCCAATGAGATCCAAAAACAATTGAGTGAAAAGCCCCTGCCACCCCTGCTTGAAGCACGTATGATGTTTGATGGCTACAAGATCATTCGTGAGTTGAGTGCCAGCCATAGAAGTCATGTCTATCTGGCTGTAGATACGGAAACAGATACCTCTGTTGTGCTCAAAACACCTTCCATTGATCTCAGTGAAGACAAGGCGTATCTCGAGCGATTCTTGCTTGAAGAGTGGATCGCCATACGTATGAACAATGCCCACCTGGTCAAGTCCTATCTGCAAACGCGTCAACGCAATTATATTTACAATGTGACAGAATTTATTGATGGTCAGACCCTGACACAGTGGATGATCGACAACCCGAACCCTACCATAGAGACCGTACGTGAAATTGCAGAACAGATAGCCAGAGGACTTCTTTCCCTTCACCGACAAGAGATGATACATCAGGATCTGAGACCCGATAATATCATGATCGATAGTACAGGAACAGTGAAGATCATTGATTTTGGTTCCACCAGGATCAAAGGGATCATAGAAAGCAATGCCTATCTTGAACAGGAGAATATACTGGGAACAGCACAATACTCTGCACCGGAATATTTTCTTGGCGAAGTAGGCACTACAAGATCAGATCTTTTTTCACTGGCAGTGATCATCTATCAGATGATCTCAGGCGAGCTTCCTTATGGTACACAGGTAGCAAAATCTACAACCAAAAAAGCGCAAAGAAAATTGAAATATAAGCACTTAGATTCCGATACCCATGAGGTACCTCTGTGGATCGATGAAACACTGAAAAAAGCGTTGGAACCCAATCCGTACAAACGTTATGGGGAATTATCTGAATTCTTATATGACCTGCGTCATCCCAATAAAACATTTTTAAATAAGACACGACCGCCACTCATGGAACGTAACCCCGTACTTTTCTGGAAGATGGTCTCTTTGGTACTGTCCGTCATCATGATACTATTGTTAAACCAATAATACCTAAAATGGTTATTTTTTATACAATATATTTAAAAAAACTGTTTAAATTCAGACTATAATAGTGGTATGAAAACTATGAAGGAATCTTGTTCTCCTTTTTGTT
>JBFEWI010000075.1:0-7887 GCA_041546475.1 Sulfurovum sp. | reverse complement strand
ATTATGACGGCTTTGATCTATCTTAAATTAAAACATACAACGAAATTAAAATAAATTACTTTACAGGAGAAACAATGTTACAAGAACTCTATCAACCAAACCCAGCATTTGCAAAAGAAGCAAGAATAAAAAGTATGGATGAATACCATGCCTTGGTTAAAAAAGCTACTGAGGACTATGAAGGGTTTTGGAAAGATTATGCAGATGAGAAGATCGATTGGTTCAAACCTTATGATAGTGTATTAGATGAATCCAATGCGCCTTTTGTGAAGTGGTTCGATGGTGGAAAGTTGAATGTTGCACATCAGTGTATAGACCGTCATTTAGAGACACAGAAAAATAAAGCAGCGATCATTTTTGAAGGTGACAGAGGTGACAAACAGGTGATCACCTATCTTGACCTTTTTTACAATGTAAACAGATTTGCCAATCTTCTTAAAGATGATTTCGATGTAAAAAAAGGTGACCGGGTGGTCATCTATATGCCAATGATCCCTGAAGCAGCCTATGCAATGCTTGCCTGTGCACGTATCGGTGCGATCCACTCTATCGTATTTGGCGGATTCTCATCAGAAGCCCTTCGTGACAGGATAGAAGATGCAGAGGCAAAAGTAGTGATCACGGCAGATGGTGCCTATAGAAAAACAAAACCATATATGCTGAAACCTGTAGTAGATGAAGCATTGACAGGTGAAACACCGGTTGAAAAAGTATTGGTCGTTGAAAGAAACAATGAAGAGGTTACCTGGGTAGCAGGACGTGACTATTCGTACAATGAACTGATCCAAAACAAATCTTCTAAATGTGATGCGGAACCTATGGAGAGTGAAGACCCTCTTTTCCTGCTCTATACTTCTGGTAGTACAGGAAAACCAAAAGGTGTACAGCATAATACAGCCGGATATATTCTCTGGGCACAAATGACAATGGAATGGGTCTTTGATGTGAAGGAAAATGATACCTACTGGTGTACAGCAGATATCGGCTGGATCACAGGACATACCTACATCGTATATGGACCATTGGCTATGGGTGCGACCACTGTGATGTTCGAAGGTGTGATCACCTTCCCTGATGCAGGTCGTCCTTGGAAAATGGTAGAAGAGCATAAGATCAACCAATTCTATACCGCACCAACAGCGATACGTGTACTCCATAAAACTGGTGAAGACGAACCGGCTAAATATGATCTTTCATCGCTTAAAGTCCTTGGAACAGTAGGAGAACCGATCGATCCTCCTGCATGGAAATGGTACTATGAAGAAGTAGGTCAAAGTAAATGTGCGATCGTAGATACTTACTGGCAGACTGAGACAGGGGGCCACATCGTCTCTCCACTTCCTGGTGCAACACCTATCAAACCGGCATGTGCAACACTTCCACTGCCGGGAATTATGGCTGAGATACTTGATCCTGAAACAGGAGAAAAAGTAGGTGAGGGCGAAAGCGGGTATATGTGTGTCACACGTCCTTGGCCTTCCATGATCCGTGGTGTATGGGGTGATGATGAGCGTTTCAAAAAGTCTTACTTCGGCGACGTGGTAAAAGAGGGCAAACCTGTATACTTCACAGGTGACGGTGCGATCTATGGTGAAAACGGTTATATCACGATCACTGGTCGTACCGATGATGTGATCAATGTATCGGGGCACCGTATGGGTACAGCCGAAGTAGAAGCAGCAATCAAAAAACATGACAATGTTGCTGCCGTGGCTGTGGTAGGTAAACCGCATGACCTTAAGGGAGAGGGGATTTTTGCCTATATCGTACTTAAATCTGCCAAAGATGATACAGCCAATGAGCTTGAGACCATGAAAGAGATCAATGCAATCATTAAAACCGAGATCGGTAACATCGCACTGTGTGATGATATGGTCTTTGTTCCGGACCTCCCGAAAACCAGATCAGGAAAGATCATGAGAAGGATCCTCAGAGCACTGGCAAAAGGTGAAAAGATCACGCAGGATACTTCTACACTTGAAGATCCAACTATTGTAGGTCAGATAGAGGCACGTGTAAGCGCAGCATAAAGGTAAAATAACTTGCCTTCTTTCTTTGTAAAGGAGGCCAATAATTCAACGCCTATGTAAGTGTAGGAGATTGAAGAGGTATGATTATTTGGAAAATTTTATTTTAATTATTCTGGCAATTTCCCTTGGGTATATATTTAACCAATTACGGGTTTTTCCAGAAGAAGCGGCAAATATCTTAAATAAATTTGTTATATTTATCTCTCTGCCTGCCATGATTCTCCTGCAAATACCCAAGCTGACACTCTCTATGGATATTCTGATCCCGGTGATCATTGCCTGGGTTGTTATGACACTGACAGCTATACTGACACTCTTACTTTCAAAGAGACTTCATTTCAGTAAAGAAGTAACAGGTGTGTTGATGCTTGTTGCGGTATTGACGAATTCATCCTTTCTGGGTATTCCTGTTATCAATGCATACCTAGGTGATGAGGCACTCCCTTACATTTTGGTTTATGACCAAATGGGTACATTTCTGGCACTTGCAACCTATGGTATATTTGTCGCTGCATACTATTCGAATCAGAGTGAAATTACCATACAGACCATGGCGGTTAGGATCCTTACCTTCCCCCCATTTATCTCACTGGTTATTGCACTTTTTTTCATAGGTACACCTTTTCCTGAGATGATCTCAAAAGTACTACTAATGTTGGCCAATACGATTGTACCTGTCGCTTTGGTCGCAGTGGGACTTCAATTACAGCTGAGACTTCCCGGACACGAGCTACGACCTTTTGGTATGGCACTGTTGATCAAATTAATTATTGCCCCTCTGATCGCACTTGTTATAGTAGTTATGGCAGGGTGGACCAATCTGGCTGGAAGTGTCTCTGTGATGGAAGCAGGTATGGCACCTATGGTCACAGCAGGTGCTATGGCATCGATGTCAGGACTGGCCCCAAGACTCAGTTCTGCCATTGTTGGTTATGGCATACTTGTCTCTTTTTTTACCACAGCACTCCTGTTTAAACTTCTGTAGGGTGAATTATGCTTAGACACAAGAGAGTTGATATGCCACCATTTTCTCAAAGGGCAGTAAAAAACGGTCCAGTTTTTTACTTTCAATAGATTCAATATGATGGGTGTTCAAACGTTGCAACACGCATAAGGTTGATTCCATCGTACTGAGGCAGTAGTCCTTAGGCTGTTCCTTAAACGTAAACTTTGAGACGTCTGTATGGGTGAAACTGACTTTTTGTAGCGCATCGATATTTGGACTTGCTGCTAAGATGGCTTTTGAACAGGGCCAGGTAGAGTCTATGAGAAAAATGACCGTGTTTCTTTTCTCTTCTCCTATAGGTTCTTTGTTGAGGTTGATACTGTTTTCATGCGGATAGAGCGTGTAGCAGATATTTGAAGGATCGTTTATGATCGTGTTGATAGCTCTATGGTCGGTAAAGTCTATGCCTACATGGATCTCACAGTTCTTCAAAGAGAGGTTGGTAAAGTGACCGGTACCGTTCTTGGTCTTTTTAAACTCCTTTGGATGCATCAAGATGACAAAGCGTGTGTTGGTCTCTATGGTAGTGATGTATCTGCACATACATGAGGTTTGTGGACGATAGCAAGTGTAGCAGACGTTTCTATTGGTTTTATGCATCAATGTACCGCTTTTTAAACCAATGATAGTACGTTGCAAAAACTATAAAGCCAAAACCTAATGTAAATGTAATACCCTCAAGAGATAACCCCCATTTTGCAGCATATCCAATGAACATTGCAGTAGCAACATTGGAAAGCATAAACACCATGTCATTGTAAGAGATGACCCTTCCCATGTATCTACTCTCTGTCTCTTCTTGTATGAGCAGGTAGGTATAGGACCAGAGTGTTGTGATAAAAAATCCTGTGATCAGGAGTGCTATAAGTGCCAGATAGAAATTAAATTCTAGAAACGACCAAAGCATGATCGCAAGTCCCTGAAGGATAAAGAAATAATGCAGGTTATTCTTTGAAATGATCTTCCCTATAAAAAAAGGCCCTACCATTAACCCTATAGCACGCGTAGCATTCATCCAGCCAATGGCCAGCGGTACAGCGATGAAATCTTTGTATTTGAGATCTGCAAGAAGGGTAATGAGTGCATCAAAACTGGTCAGTCCTATGGCAGCATGCAGTAATATGAGGTGAAGTATCTTTTTATTGCCGATGAGATAGCTAAATCCATCTTTGAACATTTGCCAGTTGGAGTCGCTATGCAATACCTTCTCAAGTGAGAGTTTCAGTCCAAGCAGGAGCAGTACAGCAACAGTATACAAAAGTGCATCGATCATAAACGCAGCATCAAAGCCTATGTAATGTGTGGCAATACCTCCTGCAGCCATTCCCAAAGCATAGCAGAGTGACCAGATGATAGAGTGTATCTCATTGGTATTTTTGAGCATTTCCCCCTGTACGAGTTTAGGAAAGAGTGTCATTTCGGCAGAGAAGAGCATAGAGGCAGCAGCAGAACGTATAAAGATCAGTACCATCAAGATCCAGATATAGGCGAGAGAATCAATAAAAATAAACCCAAGGGTCATCGATATCTCGATCACAAGCAGTGTCAACATCAGTTTTTTGAACTCTATACGGTCAATGATGATACCGATAAACGGTGCCAGGACAACCGCAGGGAGCATCGCCATGGCAGCCGTGAGGGCTATAGTGATCTCACTCGCTCCATAGGCTACGATCATAGAGAAGATAGCCACCTGGGAGAACCACGTACCAAAATAAGAGATGAACTGTATCAGTGAAAGCCGTGCGATGACGGGGTGTTTAAGTGTTTCTCTATAGGTCATGAGTTTCTATTCGGATTCATTGTCTTGATCATGCAGGCTATAGACGATATGTTTTTTTTCAAGCAGGTCGATATACATTTGAAAGGATTCCAATGCCAGTTTTTCATCGGTTGATGCCACAGAGAGGGAAACCCTCCACCCATCCGAGTATAGTTTAGGTAGGGAAGAGAACTCTACTTCCTTTGGCATCTTCTCCATCAGCTCTATAAAGATATTCTCTTTGCAAAGGGCGGTGAGGGTATGACGATGGTAGGTTCTTTTATATGGTATCAGCTGTGTCAGTATCTTCTCTACCATGGGATGGCTCATCTCCGGGAAGCCCGGCATAAAGAAATAGCGTGCATCGACTGCAAAAGCAGGCATTTGATTGACAGGGTTCTCCAAGAGTGTTGCACCCTCGGGGAGTTCTGCCATACGTACAGAATAAGGATAGGCTTTCTCACCCAGCTTATTCACAATGATCTCTTTGGCTTCTTCATGGACGTGGAGGGTCCCGTCTCTCAGTGCTATGGCTGCACATTTTCTGGTATGGTCATCGGGTGTAGACCCTATACCACCAAATGAAAAGAGTACAGCATTTTCCTGAGAAGCGATGAATTGGATCGTTTGAACTATCAGTGCAGGGTCATCCTCTATAATAAAAGATCCGGTAAGTTTGTGACCCTTTCCCGCCAAAGCTTTGGTGACAAAGTCAAAGTGTTTATCAACCCTTCGACGGTTAAGGATCTCTGTACCTATGATGAGGGCAAAAAATCTAGGTTCAGATATCATACTAGTGGGGTGAAGAATTATTCTTCGATGTAGTTTTTAAGTTTTCTTCCCACTTTAGGGTGTTTGAGTTTCTTGATCGCAGATGATTCGATCTGTCTGACTCTCTCACGTGTAACACTCAGCTCTTTACCTATCTCTTCGAGTGTTCTGTCACTTTCATCTTCAAGAAGACCAAAACGCATACGGATAACGGCTTTTTCTCTTTCGTTAAGCTGGTCAAGCACGTCATCGATCTGGTTGTTAAGGTCATCCTTGAGTACGACATCGGTCGGGCTCAGTGTCGTTTTGTCCTCGATGAAATCACCAAATCTACCGTCGTCTTCATCCCCTACCGGTGTTTCAAGACTCACAGGTTCTTTAGTGATCTTGATGACGTTTTTCACTTTATCCACAGAGAGACCAACCTCTTCAGCAATCGTATCGAGATCCGGCTCTTTCCCTGTTTCCTGAAGGTGCTTTCTTATGATCTTGTTGATACGGTTGATCGTCTCTATCATATGGATAGGGATACGGATGGTTCTCGCCTGGTCTGCAATCGCTCTTGAGATCGCTTGGCGTATCCACCATGTTGCATACGTTGAAAATTTGTATCCTTTTTCATATTCAAATTTGTCAACCGCCTTCATCAGACCGATATTTCCTTCCTGGATAAGGTCAAGGAACGGAAGTCCTCTGTTCGTATAACGTTTGGCGATAGACACAACCAGTCTAAGGTTGGACTTTGCCATTCTCGTTTTGGCTACTTCACTTTTTGCTTTACCTTGACGGATCTGCTCCAAGATCTCCTGGAGTTTCTCTTCAGAAAGATCAAATCCTCCTTTACTCGCTTCTCTGGTCTCAAAAAGTTTCTTGATCTCAACATATGTACTTACCATCGTCGTCTCCGGTACAGCATCGATGATGTCATCTTTATCCATCTTAATGATATTGTCCAACAGTTTTTTATGGTTCGCTTTGAGTGTATCATTGAAAAGTGGAAGTTTGTACTCTAAACGTTTAAGCTCTTTCTCGAAACTGTCATCACTCTTCAGTGCCGTTTCCATTGCTTTCACAAGTTCATTGATCAGTTTAGAGGTTGGTCCAAGATCTAAAAGTGCCGCTTTAAGGGCTTCTTTTTTGAATGCGATTTTAAGACGCTCATGAAGGATCTTGACTTCATCCGTCTCTGTCTCCAAGAATGTATCAAGGTCTTCACGTGCTTTCATCCACTCTTTTTTGGCTTTTTCAAGTCGCTTAAAGCTGTCAACCACCTGTTTGACCCTTTTGTCATCTTTCGGTGCATTTGTTCCTGTTTCCTCATCAGAATCGTCAGAATCGTCAGAATCGTCAGAATCATCTTTATCTGATTTATTGTCATCTTCAAAGCTTTTGAAAAGTTCTTTTACACGTCTTTCACGATTCAGTAAAGGCTCTTTATAGTTGATGATGTAGCCAATGAGATAAGGGACAGAACAGATCGCATCGATGATGATATCTTCTCCCTCTTCGATACGCTTGGAGAGATCGACCTCTTCTTCTTTTGTCAGTAGAGGGATCTTCCCCATTTCACGTAAATACATTCTGACAGGACTGTCTGAACGGCTCCACTCAAGAAGCTCTTTTTCCTTGTGAAGGTCGAACTCATCTTCTGTGCTGCCTTCTACAAGTTTTTTTCTTGCATCTTCTCTTTTTTTCTTTTCTTTCGTTGTGACGAATTTTGCATATTCGGAGGCAGATACGATCTCTACATTGGCATCGGAGGCAAGTTTATGGATCTTTTTCGCTTGAGCGGAAGTGGGTTGTTTTGTAAATTCTTTCGCGATGTTCTCTAGTGTGACCACATCACCTTTTTTCTTAGACTGAATTAATGTTTCTATACTTTTCATACTGTCTTTTGTTGCCATTGAAAACCTTTGATTTGTGAGGTGAAACTCCTCTGATAATAATAAATGGATTATACCGAAATTTTATTAGTTTTTGGCACGAAATTTGTTAAATTCCTTTTTTTTGGTTATAATCGCGAAAATTTTTATCGTATCAATATCTAAAATGTTGAAGTGTTTTAGTGAGAAGAATTACGAAGCGACAGGTGTCTGTTTTGTAAGGAGATAGTAGTGAAAAGGAAAATACTTTGCAAGGTAAAGTTTGGAAATTTGGTGACAATATCGATACGGATTTGATCATCGCAGCAAGATATCTTAATACAAGTGAGCCATCGGAATTGGCATAATATGTAATGGAAGATGCAGATCCTGAGTTTGTTTCGAAAATGAAAGAGGGCGACATCATCGTTGCTGGTGAAAACTTTGGTTGTGGTT
>JBFEWI010000206.1:0-2937 GCA_041546475.1 Sulfurovum sp. | reverse complement strand
CCCGAGCTTAAAAGTGCTATGAAAAAGCCTTTTGTTAGTTCAAAGGTGCTAGAATATTGGCTAATTTTATACAAAAGGATTCCTATGGGAGCAGAACAAGGCAGTATGATCGGTTCATTTTTACCCCTCATCATTTTATTTGCGATTTTTTATTTTTTAATTATCAGACCACAGCAAAAACACCAAAAAGCACATAAAGCAATGCTTGACGGACTTACTAAAGGTGACAACATTATCACCACAGGCGGTCTTATCGCTGTGATCGTTAAAACTGAAGAAGATTTTATCAAAATCAAATTAAATGATGACACGATCGTCAAACTTGATAGAGCATTTGTAGCTAAAAAGGTTGAGTCTGGTGAAGACGCTTAATTTTAGGGTAATCCTTTTTATTTTTGCACTGCTCTTCGGTGTCATTTTTTCAATTCCTTCGTTGACACAGAGTGAAAGCGGTAAGAAGATCACTTTGGGTCTTGACCTTCAGGGTGGTCTGCATATGCTGCTCGGGGTTAAAAGTGAAATAGCCATTGAGTCACGTATCAAGTCGATGGCTGCATCGGTCAAGTATATTTTCGATGATGAAGATATCATTTTTGATGATCTACGTATGATCGAGGGTGAAAAGATCACCTTTGAACTTCTTGATAAGGATGATGTTGCCAGATCCAAAGCACTTCTTAAAGAAGAGCTAGAAGGTACCGTGATCATTGAAGATGGAATGAAATTTTCAGTGACGATGACAGAAGAAGAAATAGAACGTACCAAACAAAGTGCGATCAAACAGGCAGTTGAGACGATCAGAGGCAGACTTAATGAGTTCGGGCTTGCAGAACCTACGGTTGCAAAACAGGGGGAAGATAAGATCCTTGTAGAAGTGCCTGGTATCAAAACACAGGAAGATGAGCAGCGTATCCGTGAGCTTATTGCCCGTGCAGCACATTTGCAGCTTATGGCTGTGGATGAAGACAGAAACATCAGAGTCAACACGATGAGTCTGGCTGAAGCAAAAAGTTACGGTGATGTGATACTCCCAGATGTCAATTCAGGCGAAAAATATCTGCTTCGTGCGATTCCTATATTGGACGGTTCTATGCTTACAGATGCAAAAGTGGGATTTGATGAGAGCAATCAACCCGTTATCAACTTTACACTCAACGGACAGGGTGCCAAGATCTTTGGTGACTTTACGGGTGTAAGTGTAGGAAAACGTATGGCGGTTGTTTTGGACAACAAGGTCTACTCGGCACCGGTCATCAATGAACGTATCGGCGGAGGGCGTGTACAGATATCAGGAAGATTTGAGATTTCTGAAGCCCATGATCTTGCGATCGCACTTCGCTCAGGTGCACTGCTCGCACCTGTCTATGTGATGGAAAAACGTTCGGTGGGACCGAGTCTGGGTGCAGACAGTATCAAGGCCAGTTCTATTGCTTTGGCCCTAGGGTTTATCCTGGTTGTCATTTTTATGGTGGTTTACTACGGTATGGCCGGGATCATCGCAAATGTCGCACTGATAGGGAACCTCTTTTTGATACTTGCGATCATGTCGCTCTTTGGTGCAACACTTACACTGCCGGGTATGGCGGGTATCGTTCTTACTGTCGGTATGGCCGTCGATGCGAACGTCATTATCTCTGAACGTATCAGAGAGCTGCTCCATGAAGGTAAATCCGTGGCTAAATCGATAGAGAACGGGTACAATAATGCCTTTACTGCGATCTGGGATGCCAATGTGACCACACTGATCGCCGCTACGGTACTCTATGCGTACGGTACAGGTGCGATCAAAGGGTTCGCGCTTACGATGAGTATTGGTATCATGGCATCCATGTTGACCGCAATTGTAGGAACACATGGTATCTACCAGTGGCTTTTACCGAAGATGGATAAGAATAGACTGGGATTATGGTTCGGTATCAGAACAGGGGGAGCAAAATAATGGAAATTTTTAAATATAAAAAACCTCTCTCCTTGATGGACAAGAGTAAACGTTTCGGATTCCTTTCGATCACGTTATTGGTAATTTCACTGGGCTTGATCATCGGTAAAGGATTTAACTACGGTATTGACTTTGCAGGCGGTACACTCATACAGGTACAATATGAAGGTAAAGCACCGATAGAAAAAGTGCGTGAGGCGATAGACTCTGACACATCCTATGAAGGTGCAACGGTGACTTTCTTCGGGAGCGAGGATGAGGTGGTCATCCGTACCAAGACAAGTTCAAAAGCACTGGGTGTAGATGTCGGTGACCAGATCAGAGCACTGCTTCAAGGTACAGGTGACTTTGAAGTAAGACGTGTGGATATGGTAGGTGCCAAAGTAGGCTCTGAGCTACGTGAAAAGGGACTGATGGCGATGGTTCTTGCCATTATCGGTATCCTTATCTATGTCTCCTTTAGATTTGAGTGGCGTTTTGCTGTTGCTTCCGTGATGGCGCTTATGCACGATGTGACCATCGCGATGGGTATGATCGTCTTGTTCAATGTTGAGGTCAACCTTGACATACTGGCTGCACTGTTGACCATACTCGGGTATTCTCTGAACGATACGATCATTGTCTTTGACCGTATTCGTGAGGGAATCAGAACGATCAAAGACCCGGACCTTGGAGCGATCATTGATGAGTCTGTCACACGTACACTTTCCCGTACGACGCTGACATCACTCACAACCTTCTTTGTGGTGCTTACACTCTACCTGTTTGGGGGAGAGATCATTAACGGGTTTAGCTTCACACTGCTCGTAGGTGTGATAGTGGGTACATACTCATCTATCTTTGTAGCATCACCTATCTTGATGTGGCTTGGCTTCTCTGTCGCTGGCTTCAGGGAAAAAGAAGCAGAAAAACTCAAAAGAGAAAAAGAGAAAGAAAAAATGCGTGCCATGTATGAAAATGGAACGCTGTAAGAAAATGGTACACTATAGTTAAAGTTT
>JBFEWI010000272.1:0-1779 GCA_041546475.1 Sulfurovum sp. | reverse complement strand
TTAGTCAATATCACTCATATTTGTTAAATAATTTAAAGAAAGTTATTGACATTTTTGGAAAAAATGACTACAATGCAACTACAAAAATTAAATCATATACAAAGGAGTCACTATGGCATTTGAACCATTAAAAGACAGACTACTCGTTCTTCGTGAAGAGCAGTCAAATCAAACCGCTTCTGGGCTATATATTCCAGATACAGCCAAAGAAAAACCACTCGAAGGAAAAGTTATTGCAGTTGGTCCTGATGCAAAAGAGGATGGTATTAATGTAGATGATACTGTCGTCTTTGCAAACTATACTGGGATGGAGATCATGATCGAAGGTACGGAGTACCTCATATTGACAAGCAAAGAAGTGCTTGGTTTAATCAAATAATTTTAAGGAGATAGTTTATGGCAAAAGAAATATTTTTTTCAGATAAAGCAAGATCAGGTCTCTTTGAAGGTGTCACAAAGTTAGCCGATGCTGTGAAGGTGACCATGGGGCCAAGAGGACGTAACGTTCTGATCCAAAAATCATATGGTGCACCGCACATTACAAAAGACGGTGTTTCAGTCGCACGTGAGATAGAGCTTTCGGACTCTCTTGAGAATATGGGTGCACAACTGGTCAAAGAAGTGGCTTCCAACACTGCCGATGAGGCCGGAGACGGAACAACGACTGCAACAGTACTTGCACACGCTATCTTTAAAGAAGGACTCAGAAATATCACTGCCGGAGCAAACCCGATAGAGGTGAAAAGGGGTATGGACAAAGCATCTGCTGCCATCATCGAAGAGCTCAAAAAGATCTCCAAAGAGGTCAAAGACAAAAAAGAGATCGCACAGGTGGCTACCATCTCTGCAAATTCTGATAAAACGATCGGTGATCTCATTGCTGAAGCGATGGACAGAGTAGGAAAAGACGGTGTGATCACAGTGGAAGAGGCAAAAGGGATCAACGATGACCTTGAAGTGGTTGAAGGAATGCAGTTTGACAGAGGGTATATCTCTCCTTATTTTGTAACCAACACTGAAAAAATGACCTGTGAACTTGAAACACCTATCATTCTTGTAACGGATGGCAAAGTGACTTCACTCAAAGACCTAGTGCCAATGCTCGAACAGGTACAGCAAAGTGGTAGACCGCTTCTCATCATCGCAGACGATATTGAAGGTGAGGCACTCTCAACACTCGTGCTGAACAAACTCAAAGGTGTCCTTAACATTACTGCAGTGAAAGCACCGGGCTTTGGTGACAGAAAGAAAGAGATGCTGAAAGATATCGCTATCTTGACAGGTGCTACACTGATCACCGAAGAGCTTGGTCTTACACTTGAGAAAGCAACACTAGCCGATCTCGGTCAGGCAGCAAGAGTGGTCATAGACAAAGACAATACTGTGATCGTCGATGGTAAAGGTGATACCAATGCCGTGGCTGCACGTGTGAATGAGATAAAAACACAGATCGGTACAACCACCAGTGAATATGATAAAGAGAAGCTCCAGGAGCGCCTTGCAAAACTCTCTGGCGGTGTTGCTGTGATCAAAGTAGGTGCTGCTACTGAGACTGAAATGAAAGAGAAAAAAGACAGAGTTGACGATGCATTATCAGCGACAAAAGCTGCCGTGGATGAAGGTATCGTTATCGGTGGTGGGGCTGCGTTGATCAAAGCCAGCCAGGCTGTCAAGCTTGATCTTAAAGACGATGAAGCGGTAGGTGCAGCGATCATCTTAAGAGCGGTATTTGCACCGGTGAAACAGATCGCACAAAATGCCGGATTTGATGCAGGCGTA
>JBFEWI010000027.1:0-13210 GCA_041546475.1 Sulfurovum sp. | reverse complement strand
GAACCCCTGTCCTAAAATAGATAGAACCATGACTCTACATGCTTAGTCAGTGTTGTTAATTTTAATCCTGCTTTGTACTACACTCAAAACTTTACAGGACGAGCTAAGATTCTCACACCCTGGCATAGCTTCCAGGGAGCATAGTCATCAGATGTGATACTTCAAGATCCGGTTAAGATGACACTCACCGGCGAAGCAGTCCTCCGCGTTTGCGGGGTTAATGACTTACGCTACTGCGTAAGCTGGACGATAATCTGTATTGTTTGCGTTTATTCGCGTGTGGGCCGCGTAACGGAATTGCCCAGTCCGACATGCACATAGCCCCGACTACTCCAGTCGAAACCAAGTCATCCCCATATGGCCGGATAATATCACTTTTCGGTTACTTTGTCAAGAGCTTACAAATAAGTCGAATAACCGCCCCCAAAGCGGCATTTCTATGTATGATAGAAGATCAAAAAGAGTCATGCTGTGGTGTATCGTTACGTACATAAAGAACAGATATTGCATACTCTATTGTGATATCTATGGATTTTGACCAAGTGTGTATAGTATGTCTGAGTTTTGTCACTATACGTTATTTATTAAGTTATATAACGGTAGACTTTTCACTACAAAATGAGATAGAGTTGTGCTATCCGTTATATACAAAACTATATAAAGGTGATGGGTCCTAAAAATCAGACGCATATCACAATGCATTCAGATCTGAGATTAATGGTCTGGTTTAATAGATGTACATAGAAGAAAAAAGGGAAACAATGAAAAAAATACTCTTGGGTTTAATTTTTACGATGTTGAGCCTCCATGCAGGAGAGATCAACGTTGCAGTAGCGGCCAATGTCAGTTATGTTATTGATGATCTGAAAAAAGCGTTTCATGCACACTATCCGGAGACAAAGGTTCAAGTGACACTTGGAAGCAGCGGTAAGCTCACGGCACAGATCAGAAACGGTGCACCCTATCAGATTTTTATGGCAGCGAACATGAAATATCCGGAGGCACTTTACAAAGATGGGATTGCTGTCACCAGACCACTTGTGTATGCGCAGGGATCAATGGCTTATCTAAGTAACAGACCACAGGACTTTACAAAAGGTATAGCCCTTACAAAAGATGCTACAATTCAAAAAATCGCTGTGGCCAATCCTAAAACAGCACCTTATGGGAAAGCCGCTGTAGAAGCGATGAGAAAGGGTGGTGTATTGGAGGCAGTGGAAAAGAAGTTCGTGTATGCAGAGTCTATCTCTCAGACGGTCTCTTATGCAGTGACTGCAGCAGATATCGGCTTCATTGCAAAATCATCACTCTATAGTCCTAAGATGGCACATTTTAAAGAGGGAGTGAATTGGGCAGATGTGGATTCGAAACTTTATACCCCTATCAGTCAAGGGATCGTTGTGCTGACTAATGGAGAGAAGAGTAGTGAAGTGGCAGCTTTCTACACATTTATGTTGAGTGCCAAGGCAAAAAAGATTTTACAAAATTATGGATATCTGGTACCATGAGTGATCTTACAGCGACAGTACAATCGATTCAATGTAATGATGGAGTCAACATCGTGACATTCTCTTTAGGGGAGCAAAACCTCACGATGGTCAGTTTGGAGTTGGATGAAGCTTTGAGTATAGGTTCGGAATGTATACTCAGTGTGAATGCATCCAGTGTGGCCATAGGTAAAAACCTAAGCGGTATGCTCAGTTATTCCAATCAACTCTCCGCTAAAGTCGTATCAATAGAAAAAGGCCAATTATTGGCACGTATTCTTTTGGATATTTCAGACAATCGTGTCGAGTCGATGATCACATTAGCTTCCACTGAAAGACTTGGACTGGAAGTAGGAGATCAGGTCACTGCATTGATAAAATCTACCGTACTGTCGGTTTCAAAGGTACTTGTATGAGTGAACTGTTTGTCGGTATTGAACTCGAACCGTTTCTGATCTCTTTTAAACTCGCTGGATTGACCACCTTGATCCTATTTGCGATCGCTTTACCTTTAGCCTGGTATTTATCGCAAACAAGATCAAAGATCAAACCGTTTCTGGAAGCGGTCACGGCACTGCCGATCGTATTGCCCCCATCGGTCCTGGGATTTTATATCCTCTGGGCACTTTCTCACAACTCTCCTGTCGGTGCATTTTTTGAAGAGACGTTCGGTGTCAAGTTGGTTTTCAATTTCACGGGATTAGTGATCGCGAGCTGTTTTTACAGTCTACCTTTTATGGTACAGCCGATGCAGAGCGGTTTTGAAAGTTTGAATAAAAATATGTTGGATGCCTCTTATATCTGCGGTCAGGGAAAATGGATGACGATACTCAAAGTGGCACTTCCCAATATAAAACCGGCACTGATGACAGCGATCATTGTGACCTTTGCACATACGGTCGGTGAATTCGGTGTCGTATTGATGGTGGGAGGAAGTATCCCGGGAGAGACCAAGGTGGCATCGGTGGCGATCTATGAGATGGTGGAGATCATGGATTATAAAGCAGCACATATCTACAGTGCGATTATGGTGATCCTAAGCTTTTTGGTCCTTTTGGGTGTGTATCTCTTCAATCGCAAACAAAATAAAAAACTAGGCGGCTTTTGATGATAGCTATCGATATTCACAAAACCCTGTTGGGCAGTATAGGGGAGATGGAGCTTAGTGTCGACCTGGAGATCAAAGAGGGAGAGTTTATCGCACTCGCAGGCCAGAGTGGAAGCGGTAAAACGACACTGCTGAGGATCATTGCAGGGCTGGAAAAGGCTCAGGGCTCCTTGAAAGTAGGCGATGAGATATGGATGGATGAAAAACACACCTTGCCGCCACAGAAGAGAAAGATAGGATTTGTTTTCCAGGACTATGCACTGTTCCCCAATATGACGGTACTTCAAAATCTTCTTTTTGTACAAAAAGACCATGCACTGGCAGAACAATTGTTGGAGATGACAGGGCTCACTGAACTCAAAGAGCGTCTTCCTTCGACACTCAGCGGAGGGCAAAAACAACGCGTCAGCCTTTGTCGTGCGATGATGAATCGTCCGAAGATCCTGCTTATGGATGAGCCTCTTTCTGCACTGGACCCGGAAATGCGTACGAAGTTGCAGCAGGAGATACTTGCCCTGCACAAAGATTTTGGTACGACTACGATCATGGTAAGCCATGACCCAAGTGAGATCTATCGTCTGGCCAACAGGGTGGTCGTACTCGACCATGGAAAGATCATTGAGGATGATACACCCAAAAGGGCGTTGCTTAAAACAAGTGGAAGCCAAAAATTTTCATTTGAAGGGGAACTGCTTGATATTGTGCAGATGGATGTCATTATGGTTGCCATCGTCTCTATCGGTCAACAGTTGGTTGAAGTAGTTATAAGCCCCAAGGAGGCCTCTTCTTTTAAGATAGGGGACAAAGTAACACTGAGTACTAAGGCATTTGCACCACTTTTAAGACAAGTATAAAACATTTCCTGAAAATGGTTGCAAGATACTACCTGCTTTACAATGTATCAGTATCACTCCATCGATCTTTTAGAAACTTAGGGTAAAGTTATGGCTAGAGTAGTGAGATCATTTGAGAGAGGGAGAGTAGGTATGAGTTTGACACAAAAGGTACTATGGGCCATGGCGTTAGGGATCATTGCAGGGTTGATCATCAACATTGGAGGATTCAATGTCGAAGGAAGTTTTATTCATGAATATATCACCGGCGGTCTTTTTTATGTGATCGGTAAGATGTTTATCACTGCGTTGAAGATGCTTGTGGTCCCTTTGGTCTTTTTTTCTCTCATCTCTGGCGTGTTTGGAATAGGAGATATCAAAAAACTGGGTCAAGTAGGGGTCAAGTCCTTTGGGCTTTATATGCTTACGACTGCGATCGCGATCGCAGTGGCTATCGGTATCGCTTCAGTGGTGATACCGATGTTCTCTTCTCCATCCTCCGCGGCTGCAGCCTTTACAGCTAAGGAAGCCCCACCGCTAGGGGAGGTGTTTATCAATATCATACCAGGCAATATCATTGAAGCATTTGCAACCGGAAATATGCTGCAGATCATCTTTTTTTCTATTCTGCTGGGTATCTCTCTTTTGATGGTCGGTAAGAAAGCAGAGAGTATCGCTGAGGGTGTTGAAGTGCTGAATGAAGCGATGATGAAGATGGTGACCATCATCATGGCGACCGCACCGGTGGCCGTATTTGCACTTTTGGCCAAAGCGATCGGTGAACTTGGGTTGGATCTTTTAGCACAACTGGCAGTCTATGTGATCGTGGTGATCTCTGCACTGTTTTTGCATCTTTTTGGAACCCTGATGCTGATCTTTCACCTCTTTACGAGATTGAATCCTTTGATCTTTCTTCAAAAGATACGCGATGCGCAGATTTTTGCTTTCTCTACCTCCAGCTCCAATGCGACGATCCCGGTGACATTAAGAAGTGTCATCAAACGTTTGGGTGTTGACAATTCGGTTGCATCATTTACGGTACCATTTGGTGCGACGATTAATATGGACGGTACAGCGATCATGCAGGGAGTGGCTACGGTCTTTATAGCCAATGTCTACGGCGTTGAACTGGGGTTAAGCGGTTATCTGACTGTGATACTCATGTCTGTACTGGCTTCCATAGGAACAGCAGGCGTACCGGGTGTAGGGCTCATTATGCTCTCTATGGTCTTTGTACAGGTAGGACTTCCTGTAGAAGGCATAGGGCTTATTTTAGGTGTTGACAGATTGCTTGACATGCTACGTACTTCTGTCAATGTCACAGGGGATGCTGTGGTGACCTGTGTGGTGGCCAAGAGTGAAAAAGAGATGGATATGTCACTCTTTACAGATACCAAGGCAGGGGAAGTGGAAGCACTGGATATTGATGAAGCCGAAGAAGAGAGATTGGCCGAAATCATCCATAGGACAGAAGAGGGCTAAAGCCTTCTCTCTTCAAGACTTGCGATCAATTGTGAAGCCGTACCTGCTTTTTCACTTTTGGGCTGATAGAGATAGTTATGTATCTTCTCGGGTATCTCTTCTGGCAGTGTTAAATTTTCAAACTCCTCTTTTGCCGATTGTTTTGCTTTAAAGAGGGCCATCTGTACACGTGAGTAAAAGTTCGCCGCGCCTTCTCCAGATGTCTCTATGGCAAGGAAATTGGCTTCAGGAAAACGGCTTGTGACCAGTGATTGTACCCCGTCAGAGACTGAAGAGGAGGGCATACACCCAAAAGGTTTGACAGAGATGACAAGGTGCGCGATGTTCTCTTTGACACTTTCGATGAGGTGTGCCACTTCCAAATGTCCTTCACCCCCGTCACAGTCAAGTGTATAGTACTCTTGGCCCAAACGGGCAAGTTTATCCATGTCAGGTATCTCATAGTCATGGAGTCCTATGGCTTTTGCATAGAGGGCAAAATGTATTTTGACCGCAGCTTTCCCCAGCTTCATAAGCACTCGTGTCTTCACAGAAGAGAAATCTACTTTTTGTGCATCTTTCACCTGTAGACCTTCTTTTTTGTGTACAGCACGTTCTGCTTCCCATAGGTTTAAAAGCAAACGGTTGATGATAGGCTGAGGGATGCACTCTGCACCTTCGGACTCCAAAAATCTATGCAGGTTGTAGTTCCCGTCCCCTTCTGTCATGGCTGCCCAAAATTCACCCATGACCATGACTTTTGCTTTAGGCTGTAGACGGTCGAGTTTAACTTCTTCCAAGACACTTCGGCATTTCCACAATGTTTTTACCAGATTCTTTTTTTCCAGGAATGCTTCAGAGACAAGATCTTCACACTGCTTCATGGCTGCATCAACGCTGCCTGGTTCTATCTCATAGGGACGCATCTTGTAGCCAAGAATGTTCATGATGTCACCGATAATGACAGCCTTGATCAATGTGATGAAAAAATTAGGGGTGAAGTTCAAGATACCATCATCGATCTCATCTCCCTGGAAGATCCCTTTGTCATGATCAAAAGAAGTGATCCTTAGGCCATCAAACCCTGCATCCCTTAGCGCTTTTTTGTATTCGGTGATATACATACCAAAACGACATGGTCCACAACCACCCGCAGTGATGTAGACATATTTCCGTACGATCTCTTCACTGCTCAGACCCTTCTCATCACGAAGTTTTTGTAAGTATTTGACGAGGTTCCCGACAGTGAAATAGGTAGGGTTGCACTGACCTCTGTTTCCAAATGCTTTCCCTTTTTGAAAGGATTCAAAATCGGGGTTGGGGATGGAGATATAATTTTCACCCAGTGACTGCAGGGCAGACTGTATGAGTTTGTCCTGCAGAATGGTCAATCCGCCCGAAAGCAGAATGGTTTCATCTTTGGGTGCATAGTTGATAGTCCCTTGTGGTACATCTCTCCATTGTGTCTGTGTGGTATTGATGAATGATAGATCACCGTTACTTTGGGGAGGTCTCATATTGCTGCATACTTCACTCATACTCTTATCTCCTCTTCTATTGTAGTGTAGGTTGTTTGTTGTGGTTGGGTAAGCCTTTTTTGATACTGTTCGAGTGTATAGGCAAAGGTTTTTACACGTATTTTGATGGATCCGCCGGGTTTGTTGGCATCGATGTCATGCAGGGTCAAGTGCGGTGTGCGGCTTGCCCCTAAGATTTTGTCAATGATTGCGTAGGTGGGTGCATCATGGCCGCATTTGAAACTCGAAAGGTCAAGTACGGCAACATTTGGGTGACGTGCTGCAAATTTGGCTGCCCACACCTTTTGTGCAGAGTTGGTTGAAAAATTCTCTGCCCATACATCGCGTATGTCATAAGGGGATTCAATATAACCCAAATCAACATCCTCTTTAAAGTACTGCATCAGATAGGCTTCATCTTTGGGGATGGCACGCATGGAGAGTGTTTTGAACCCTAAGGATTGAAACTCATCCAGTACTTCATGATTGAGTCCCGGGTCCGAATGGTAAGGCCGTCCCAGCAGTAAGATCACGATCTCATCATTGGCTACGGCGTCATCCAAGATAGTACGCCCCTCCTGCATGATTTGCGCATCATTTTGCTCCAAGGCTTTCCATGCCTGTTCTACGGCCCAGTTATTCTCATCTTCGGTGATACGGAGTTTATCTTTCCAGGTGTGAAAAAGCTGTTTTTTGAGCAGGTCAGGGTTGTCAAAATTGAGTGCATCTTCTACGTAATCGATCCCCTTTGCTTCAAAGAGGTTTTTCTCTTTGGTGAATGCAGAGTAGACCACTTTGGGCGTACCCGAGATGATAGGACAGGAAGTTTGCCCCATCGTATGTTTGAGATAACCCGGAAGATGTGTGACCGCAGGAAACCAAAGGTGATCAAACTGTTTTTTGGCAAACTTTTTAGAGTACATCAAAGAATAGACATGGGACTGGGCCACTTTGGCCGGGTAGCATGAGTCCACAGAACCGTATTTCGCCCCTTCCAGGAACATGTCTTCATTGGAAAAGCCTGAAAACTGTATGTGCATAGGGCTGAGGTCAAGCGCTTCGAGATAGGTGCGCAAAAAAGGAGCCAGAGAGTAGATATTCAGTACTTTAGGTATGGCTACCTGCAGTTTCTGTCTGTACGCTTTACTCTCTTGACTACTGACTGAAAAGTTCCTATTGACCTCTTTTCTCAGAGTCGGTCCCCAGCCTCCCAGTGTCACTTTGACCTGCTGTTCTTTGATCTGCGTGGAAGCAGTAGGTTTTGTCTCCAGGTCATAGGTAGGTGCAAAGAGTGACATGGACTCCTTTTTGACAAGATTAGGGGTATTCTGCTGCAAGGATTTTCTGCTCTCTTTGAGCAGCTTGAGTGCTTCATGGGACTCTACGGTACCCTCTTCACAGGAGAATCCTGCGATGTAACGTACAGTCTCAGAGGATGGTGTCTGAGTGTCTATAAAGGTACGCGAACAGTTGATACTGCAAAAGTGACAACGTGTACTCTCATCGGTTCTGGAGGTATAGGTCATCTGTAAAGCCTCTTCCATACCGACAAAGGTTGCATATCCCCGTTCTTCGACCATCGCTTTGGCTTCCAGGGCTGCCCCATAGGCACCGGCTTCACCCGGATGGGGGTGGACATCGACTCTGGCATGAGGTACTTTCTCTTTGATGTAGTCTACCTGGGCCTTGAGTGCCGCCTGATTGTACTGGGTACCGCCCTGTAGTACGAAATGGTCTCCAAAGGCAGCCAGATTGGGTGCCTGTACGACATACTGCCAGACATTTTTAGGCAGGACCTTGGCAATGCCTGCAAAGAGCTCCTCTTTGCTGTAGCCCTCTTTTTGGAAGTTTACCCTGTCTGTGTCGAGGAAGACTGCACAGCCATAGTTGAAGAGAGGCGCTTTCTTGGCTGTAAAGGCGGTGTCTGCATAGTGTTCTACCGGTACACCGAACTGTTTTGCCATACTTTGAAGCAGGGTCCCGTTTCCTGCAGAGCACTGGTTAGAGAGACGGAAATTTTTCATCATACCGTTTTCCATAAAAAGCACTTTGATATCCTGCCCTCCGATATCACAAATGACATTGATCTCTTCCCCGAAGGCTTTTTGGGCACTTTTCATATGCGCGATGGTTTCGATGATGTTAGCATCGGCATTGAGTGCGCCGCCCAGTACATCTGCCGCGTAACCCGTTACACCTAAGCCCTGGATATCATAGAAGCGGTTAGGGTCTTGTGCCTGTATCTTTTGCAGCAGCTCCAGGGTATCTTCGATGGGGTTTCCTTTGGAGAGTTGATAGACCTTCAAGAGCAGTTCTCCCTCTGCATTACACAAGACTGCTTTAGAAGAGGTGGAGCCTCCGTCTATCCCTAAGAAACAGGTGGTTTTTTCTGTCAGGACAGGAGGGGTGAACGCTTTGATCGTGTACTGCTCTTGAAAGACTTGTAGCTCTTCAGGACTGGAAATCAGAGGGGTGTCATCATTTTCGTTTTGTGTCACACCACCTGTATCGACCAGGGTTTTCAGCTGTATAAGACCTGTAAACGGTTTGTCATGGTTCGCTTCACCTTCACCGAAGATCACGGCTCCCAATGCCGCATAGTACTGGGCATTGTCAGGTACGATGATGAGTTCACTGATCTTCGCTTTGTCATACTTCACACCACGCTCATCCCAAAGTTCGCTGATACGCATACGCCAGCACTCTTGTAAAAACGGCAGGTAGGTGTTGGGACCTCCAAGAAGCAGGACATTGGGCATCAGGGTGTTCCCGCGTGTCAGTACAGTGAGGTTTTGCATCACGATAGCATCGGCAAGCGAGTTCATGATCTCATGCGAAGGTACAGAGGTTTTGACGAGGTTCACGATGTCTGTCTCGGCAAAGACCCCGCATTTGGCTGCCACATGGTGTAGTTTGTCCGTTTCAAAGGAGAGTTTCTGGACCTCTTCGCTCTCCATACCTACTTTCATCGTACATTTCTCGATCGTGGCACCTGTACCCGAGGCGCATTTGTCATTCATCGAACTAAGTACGGACTTCTTACCATCCTCACTGACCTTAAAGTGCATGATCTTCGCATCCTGCCCTCCCAGTTCCACCACAGCTCTTACATCAGGGTGGAGATGTTCTACAGCCAGGACAACCGCATTAACCTCTTGTACAAAGCGCGCATTGATCGTCGGTGCTATACGGGTAGCCCCTGAACCGGTGATATAGACTTTGTCTATATGGTTATAGATATCGGGGTGTGCTAGGGAGAGTTCTTGAAGGAGTCTTAAAAGTGTCGGGGCTTGTTTGGTATCGTGGGGTGTATAGGCTTTTTGAAGTATGTTAAAGTGTGCATCACACACGACGTACTTTACGGTAGTTGAACCAATGTCAATACCGAGTGCATATTTAGCTATGAGAGGCTTTGTCATATTTTTGATCCTTCGATACACTTTTAAATGCCCATATCATCCATAAGATACCCAATATTATATAAGGTATACTTAACATCTGTCCTGTCGTAAAAGGAAGTTCGGTCGTATAGGCTGCCTGTCTGGTTTTTGTATATTCCAAAAAGAAACGCGCAGTAAAGACGGTAATTAAAAAGACAGCAGGAAGTATCTTGGTCGCAAAAGCAGGTGTCACTTTGCGATAGATGGCAATTAAAAGTCCTAAAATGATGAGGTAGGAAAATGCTTCATAGAGTTGCACGGGGTGTCTAGGGACCATATCGACACGTGCAAAGATGATAGCCCAGGGTTTATCGCTTGGAAGTCCCAGTATCTCTGAATTGAACAGATTGCCAAAACGCACAAAGGCTGCAGTAAGCGCACCGGGAATGGATACACGTGAAAGTAGCCACATATAAGGTGTATGGTAACGTTTCGCAAATAGATAGAGTGCGATCAGTACACCCGCAAGTCCACCGTGGCTCGCAAGCCCACCTTTCCATACTTTGAGTATCTCCAGGGGACGGGAAAGATAAAACTCCGGTTCGTAGAAAAAACAGTGTACCAAACGCGAACCCAGTACTGCACCTACCATGACATAGATCAGCATGGCATCAAGGACAGCGGGATCTTTGCCTTCGCGTTTATATATCTTGGTGAGGATCATCAGTCCAAGAAAAAACGAACCCACAAAGAGCAGACCATACCAACGAAGCTGCAGAGGACCCAGTTCAAAGATATTGGGATTGACGTTCCAGATAAAATGTTCCATAGAGTATAACCCTTTCTGTAATTCAGAGTATTATACTCGAAATTATTTAATAGACTTTTATAGGTAGAAGAATTACTCTTTCGGGAGTTTTTTGGTCATGTAATAATATCCAACGCCTACAACAATAATAGATGCAAGGAGCAGAATGATACCGATTTTTATACCTTCATCCATAGGATTCCCTTTTAGCTATTTATTTTTTCTTTGATCTCTCTAGCAAGTGCAGAAATCTTAGTGATCTTTTGGCTGTGGCTCAAATGTTCATCTAAAAGAACCTTGACAAAAGCAGAACCTACGATCACCCCGTCTACACCTTTTGCCTTCTCTTTGGCTGTGTTTTCATCTACTCCGAACCCAACATAGACCGGTGTATCTGTAAATGCTTTGATATCTGTGATGATCGGCTGAAGATTCTCACTCTGTCCAGAGCCTGTAATACCTGCATAGGCTACAAGGTAGATGAATTTTTTTGCATCAGTGACGATCTGTTCGATACGTGCTTTGGAGTCTGTAGGCGCAATGAAATCTATCAGGGTCAACCCTGCAGCTTCTATGGCCGGTTTATAGGGTTTTGCCTCTTCCAAAGGAAGGTCCGGGATAATGAAACCGTTCACTCCGGCCTTGTTTGCTTCACGAATGAAAGTCTCCAAGCCTTTATGGTAAAAAGGATTGAAGTATCCCATCCATAGGGTATCTATATGAGGTGCTATCTTCGCAGATGCTTCAAAGAGATGGTCAAGCTTGAAACCGTTCTCCAAGGCTTTGAGGTTGGCTTTTTCAATGACGGGACCATCTGCTACAGGGTCTGAAAAAGGCATACCCAGCTCAAGGGTATCTACACCTGCTTCCGCTAAAGCCAAAGCAGCATCAACAGTAAATTCCAATGAAGGGAAACCGGTGGTAATATAAGCAACTAAATTTTTCAATGTAAACTCTTTTATGACAATATGTAATATATTTTTGTTATTATACATTTTTTAGATAAAATGAGAAACATTAAGACAAGAAGAGGAATTTCTGCTCTTTAGTGTGAAAACCGACGCGCTCTGAGCAACGCAAAGACGTGTAGGAAATACAAATTATGTAGGAAGATGATGAGTATTCATACCCCAAAAATAGAAAAAAAAGTAACGTTAACAACCATTGCAAAGATGAAGGGTGTGGAGCCTATTACTATGGTGACAGCCTATGATGCATTGTTCGCACAGCTCTTTGACGGTGAAGTAGAGATGATACTTGTCGGGGACAGTCTCAACATGAGTTTTCTGGGGAAAGAAGACACACTCTCTGCAACAATGGATCAGATGATCTACCATACACAAGCAGTATGCAATGGTGCGACACTGCCTGTGATCGTATTGGATATGCCTTTTGGGACATACAGGTCACCTGAAGTGGCAGTCAAAAACGCAACAAGAGCGTATCAGGAGACCAATGCACAGGCGGTCAAGATCGAAGGAGGTAAAGAGAGAGCACATATTGTCGAGGCTCTGACACAAAACTCCATTGCAGTCCTAGGACATATAGGACTGATGCCTCAGTTCATACGCAGCGAGGGTGGCTACAAGATACGGGGGAAAGAACAGGCTGATATCGATCGATTGGTAGAAGATGCCAAAGCGATCGAAGCGGCCGGTGCATTTGCCATCGTCGTCGAAGGGGTCAAAGCAGAAGCGGCCAAAGCGATCACCGAAGCGGTCTCAGTACCTACCATTGGTATAGGTGCAGGGAATGCCACAGACGGACAGGTCCTTGTCTGGAGCGATATGTTCGGATTCTTTGAATCCTTCAAACCTAAGTTCGTCAAGCAGTATTTCGATGGGGCCAAACAGGTACGTGAAGGGCTTGAAGCATATCGTAATGAAGTCAAAGCCAGAGAATTTCCTAGTGATGAATATACCTATTGAGACAGTAAAAAATGACTAAAGGTTTAGTGGCTATGGGAATGGTGACAGGATTATGCCTGAACGGATGCAGTGACAACAGATCGGTACACAGCCCGGTAGCCAAAGCAGGTTCCGCTTCCGACATAGAAGACAAACTGCACACAACGCAGGCATTACGTGATATGGATATCAAAGTGGATACACAGAACGGTAAAAATATTTTATGGGGTGCTGTCCATACTCAAAAACAGGTATTTTTGGCAGGTTCGGTCGCGCGTTCCGTTGAAGGTTCAGGGATAGTAGTCAATCGATTGGTGGTAGAGTAAAAGATGGAACGTATGGTTGAAATAGAACGTTTTGATGAAGAGGTTTCGTATGAAGCGACACTTCGTCCTAGTTCATGGGATGAGTATATCGGTCAGGAGAAGATCAAAAAGAATCTGAAAGTCTTTATAGAAGCAAGTAAAAAAAGAGAAGAGGCGTTAGACCACATTCTCTTTTTTGGACCTCCGGGCCTGGGAAAGACGACAATTGCAAATATCATCTCGACAGAGTTGGGGGCCAGTAACAAAACGACCGCTGCACCGATGATCGAAAAAGCGGGAGACTTAGCGGCACTGCTTACCAATATCGAAGAGGGTGACATCTTGTTCATCGATGAGATCCATCGTATGTCCCCGGCCATAGAAGAGATACTCTACCCGGCGAT
>JBFEWI010000144.1:0-4815 GCA_041546475.1 Sulfurovum sp. | reverse complement strand
TTCCTACCTTATAGTAGATATCTGTCGTGATAACGCCAGAATCGTTGTCCATAGGGATGACAACGATCTGCATGCCGTTGTCCAATGTTTTTGTAAAATGTTCTGGCAATGAATTGGCCATTGATACTCCTGTTGTGATCATACATCCGATGATACATGTATAGATAAAAAGTTTGAGGCTCTTGAGGCTCATTTGTAATCTGCTCCGATGGCTTCGCTGATATGGTTATAACCATCTTTTTGTAAGAGTTTAATTAAACCTTCATTGATCTCTTTGATCAGTGCCGGTCCTCTGTAGACAAGCATACTGTAAACCTGTACCAAAGAGGCACCTGCTTTGATACGTCTGTAGGCTTCTTCTGCAGAGTCTATACCTCCTACAGAGATGAGCAGTGTTTTGCCATAGAGCTCTTTTCCTATGGCCTTGAAGAGCTGGTATGATTTTTCTGTAAGCAGTGCACCCGAGATACCGCCGAAGTCTTTGGCATATGGCGTTAAAGAGTAATCTATCGTGGTATTGGTAGCGATGATACCTGCTGCACCTGCTTCGACCGCTGTTTTACAAAGAAGAATGGCATCTTCTGGTTCCATGTCCGGAGCGATCTTAAGAAGCACAGGCTGCGTGGTGATCTCTTTTGCCATCTTAAAGATAGCCTTAATGAATGCTTCATTTTGAAGATCTCTCAGACCCGGTGTGTTGGGAGAGGAGATATTGATCACGATGTAGTCACCATAATTTTTGAACGCTTTGAAAAGTGTCTCATAATCATTGAGCGCATCCTCTTCAGGTGTGATTTTGTTCTTCCCGATGTTGATACCCATAGGGTAGTCAAAAAAGTAGAGCTCTTTGAGACGCTGCAGCATGTAGTGGCTGCCTTTGTTGTTAAAGCCCATGGCATTTTGTATGGAGTTGTCTTCAATGAGTCTAAAGAGTCTTGGTTTTGCATTACCGTCTTGCGGTTTGGGTGTTACGGTACCTATCTCTGTGAATCCAAATCCCATGGTCGGCATGGCCGTGATGTACTGACCGTTTTTGTCAAATCCTGCCCCCAATCCTACAGGATTCTGAAAGGTACGCCCGAAGATCTCCTGTTGTAGCATAGGGTGGGTCACAAAATTCCGGTTTTTTACAAAACGCAGAAGTGCAGGAGAGTGGGCAATGGCTCTTAGTCCAAGTCCGGCAACAGTGTGTGCTGTCTCAGGATCAAGTTTAAAAAGAATTTTTTTAAGATTTTGGTAAGAAAAAAGTGACAAAGGAGACTCCATAGTTATAGTGGGCTTATTATAGCAAAATAATCAAAAAAAGTAATGCAGCGAGAGGCTTGTACCCTGCATGGTATCGAGAGGATCGAGAGCGGATACTTTATAATAGTGATAAGAAAGATCCACATCGATCGTCGCTGTGGCATAGATCAGGAATCCGAAATTCCCTCCATAGAAAACCCCATCATTGTCCGAAGAAGTGTCCTTCTCATAGTGAAGATATCCGACAGTGGCACCAAGATAAGGTCTGAGTTTAGGTGTGCCAAAGAGTTCATCAAGGAGTATCTTGTCTATTTCCATGGCAAATGTTTGCAGATCATTATTGCCCGAGAGTGTAAATACGGTACGCCAATCCAGGGATTGTTTCCCATAGCGAAATCCTGCAACCGTTTCATTCTGGCTGGATGTCTGGTCTAGTGATTTAAAATCTATGGAGTGTGTGGCAAGGGTTGCGCCTATGAAAGGAAACTGTTCACTCTCCATCTGTGCAAAAAGTATGGTAGATAAAAAAGTAAAGAGGAGGGTGAAACGTAACATATTATAGACTCCTTGATAATTTTTGATAGGTTGGACACTCTTGCAGCAATGTTTTGTGTGAACCCCTGCAGATGATCTCTCCTTTTTGGAATACCAGGATAGTATCGGCATCTTCTATGGTGCTTAATCTATGTGCGACGGTAAAGGTGATCATCTCTGCTTTGAGTTCATGCAAGGCTTGTTGTATCAGGGCTTCACTTTTGTTATCGAGTGCAGAGGTCGCTTCATCGAGTATCAGAATATCCGGATTCTTATAGAGTGCACGTGCCAGAGCGATACGCTGTCTCTGTCCTCCCGAGAGGTTGTCACCGCTTTCAGATAAAAGTGTGTGTATCCCGTTATCTAACTGATCGATGAACTCCATCGCATGTGCTTTTTCCAATGCTTTGATCACACGCGCTTCATCTATGGCTTCACCGTAAGCGACATTGGCCGCTATGGAGTCGTTAAAGATGTAGATACGCTGTGTGACGTAGGCTATCTTTTGATGTAACGAAGTGAGTGTGAAATCTTTGTTCTCTTTACCATTGATAAAGATCTTTCCCGAAGTGGGATCATAGAAACGTACCAGCAGGTTGACCAATGAACTTTTACCCGCTCCACTGTCACCTACCAATGCAATGGATTCACCTTTTTTAGCCTGAAGGGTGATATGCCGTAATGCCGGAATCTCATCGTATTGGAGTGAAACATCTTCTAATGTGATGGTTTCAATAGCGTCTAAAAGTTCATTCCCGCCTGATATGATCTCAGGCTTGGTATCAAGCAGTTCATGCATACGTGTATTGGCAGTGATGGCATCTTGTGCCTTGTTGTAAAGTGATGAAAGACGTTTGACAGGATCATAAAGCATGAAAAGGGCGGTCGCAAAAGCAAAAAAGGAGCCTACGGTCATATGTCCGTCTATGACCTCTTTCCCTCCGATGTAAATGACGATCCCTATAGCTACGGATCCAAGTGTTTCCATCAGTGGGGATGTCAAAGCATTGGTCTTTACCTGTTTCATAAGAAATCTAAAGACGCTTTGATTGTCTTTTTTAAAACGTTCCTCTTCGTAGCGTTGACTTGAGTTGGACTTGATCACTTCAATGTTGGAAAATATTTCATTCAGTCTTGTTGTCATATCGGCCGTACTCTCTTGAGAAAGTTTGGAGTATTTACGCATTTTTTTAGCAAGTCTGGAGAGAGGAAATATTGCCAGCGGCATGATCACCAAAAAATAAAAGGCAAGTTTGGGATTTTGATAAATGACATATCCCGTCAATGCAATAATGGTCAAGGTCTCTCTGATGAGGTCAGGAATGATATTGGCAACCACCGTTTGAATACGTGAGATATCATTGGTGACACGTGAAAGAATCTCTCCTGAGTGTGTTTTTTTGAAAAAATCCATATCCAGGTAGGTAAGATGGGACACAAGCTGGTCTCGCAGTTTCCTTACGACATCCTGGCCGATGTAAGAGGTATAGTAGGTTTGTATATATCTCCCTAACCCTTTGAGTGCGAAGACACCTACGAGGAAAAAGGGCATAAGAACAAGCATCTCTCTGTCTTTGTTGATGAAGACATCATCCAGTACGGGCTTAATGAGCTGTGCTGTCCCAGCAGTACCGACCGCAACTGCGATCATCCCCAGTATGGCAAAGAAAAACTGTCTTTTGTAGCCTGAAAGATAGGGGAGATACTGTCTGAGAAGATCTTTCATTATGCTTTTTCCCAAAGCGTACCATCAGCAGTATCCATGATCGAGATACCTAGTGCTATAAGTTCATCTCGGATAGCATCTGAACGCTCAAAGTTTTTCTCTTTTTTTGCTTCACTTCGCTCAGATAGTAGCGTTTCTATCTGTGTTTTTAGTGCTTCATCTACACCTATTTGGAAATAAGAAAATGGTTCTTTAGCACCAAAACCAAGCAGCGTATCGATAAACTCGATGTTTGCCAGAGTCTCTTTTTTCAGGGCTTTGTCTTTAGGGTTGGTATCTAAAGCGTCATTTGTCGTAGCTACCATGTCGTCTATGACGGCAAGTGCTATAGAGATATTGAGATCATCACCCATCGCGTCAAGCAGTGCTTTTTTGAAGGATTTATTGACCGCAGAAGCTTTACCAGGGCTTACACGTTTCTTCAGTCTGTAGAGCTTGTCCAATCTTTTTTTTGCAGTCAGAAGTTCTTCTTCACTGAAGTTAAAATCATTTCTATAGTGTACAGAGTTGAGGTAGTATCGCAGAACTTCTCCGTCATAGACTTTGAGTGCATCTTTTAGAAAAAAGCTGTTACCTAAAGATTTACTCATCTTTTCACCGTCGATCTGTACAAAACCGTTATGCATCCAGTACTTAGCCAGTTCATGGCCTGTGGCACAGCGGCTCTGGGCTGCTTCATTTTCATGGTGAGGGAAAAGCAGGTCGGCACCGCCTGCATGGATGTCTATACTGTACTCCGGTGTACCGTGATCATGGGTAAAGTGCTTTTCGATCATGGCAGAACATTCGATATGCCAGCCCGGACGACCAGAGGAAAAAGGCGTATCAAAACAGATATCTTCCTCTCCTTTACAGGCTTTCCAAAGTGCAAAGTCTTTAGGATTTCTTTTCTCGGAAGTGTGTGCTACACGGCTTTGGTTATCTTCATCTTCACCCACTTGATGTGATATCTCTCCATAGTGTGCATCTTTGCTGGTATCAAAGTAGACATCACCTGAAGAGATGACATATGCCATGTCCTTGTCGATGAGTGTCTGTATCATGGCTTCTATTGCCTGCAGGGATTCTGTCGCTTTGGGTTCGATGTCAGGACGCTGTATGCCAAGTGCTGCCATCTCTTCAAGGTAGCGGTCGATATAAAAAGAGGTGATCTCTTCCATACTTTGCCCGGTCTCTTCTACTTTTTTGATGATCTTGTCATCGATGTCGGTGAAGTTCTTCCCCAGTGTGACTTTATAGTTAAGTGCTTTGAGTGTACGTGAGAGAAGGTCAAAAGAGAGGCTGCTTCGCGCATGCCCTAAGTGTGCATC
>JBFEWI010000247.1:0-2041 GCA_041546475.1 Sulfurovum sp. | reverse complement strand
GCCTTCCGTGGCATAACCATAGACTGACTGGTACTCTTTGTCGATGATATTTCTTGCATGGAGGCTTAGGTCAACATCGTTGATGATCTTGGTGCCGAAGTTCAGGTTCCATAGGGTGTAGTTTCCTGTTGATACCTCTGATGCCACAGGGAATCCACCGTCTGTATCCATCCTGTCACCTATATACTGTGCATTGATACCAAAATGTGTATCGTTTGCAGTGTAGTACTCTAAGGAAGCATTCACTGTATCTTCTGCACGTCTGATATGGTCTGTTCCATCTTCTGCTTCATAATCAAAGAGATGGGTATAGTTTGCTGAGAATATGATATTGTATGGGTCAAATGTATAGGAACTTGTTATTTCAACTCCAGAGAACTTCTCTATACCATCGGTGTTCGTGTACTCTGCCGGCCATGTACCATCTATATAGACAATGCCATCTTCTACTTCAGTATTGAAATAGCTCATAGAGATAAGGTCTTTATAGCTAGCAGAAATATCATACCCTTTTGTATAAGCAGGTTTTAAAATATCAACGCTAGGTGATTGATTGGCAAGTTGGTATGAACTTGGAGAATCATACGAAGTATAGTAGTTAGCAGACGTTGTGAAGCCTTCAACAAAGTGATGATTATGTTTGAACCCGATCTTATAAGTCGCCTTGTCATCAAATTCATCATAGTTATCGTATCTTAAATTTGTCTCCAAAAGAGTGTTCTCATTGATGTCGTATGTGTTAGCGATAAATATTGCTTTGTTGGTATAATTTGCTTGATTTTCTGCATAAGTATTGAATTGGCTGAATCCATCTATATCTTTGTACTCCAAGCCTAAAATTATTTTTCCTTTTGCGTATTGGTATGCATTGATGAGGGAGTACTCTTTGACATTTGCTTTATAGACATTTTGGTTGTCTATATTGAAGAAGGAATCATAAGTGTAATAGACCCTATTGTATTCACCTTTACTTGCATTGAGGGTAACACTATAGTTGTCCAGTGTGAAAGTATAGTTTAAAAGATAGTTTGTTTGATCTGATGTACTGTGACTGTATTCATCATTGGCTTGATCTAGAGAAAAACTGTCATCATACTCTGTATCTGTTTTAATACGGTTATTACTAAGGTTTAGCTTGTTATTTGCATCAAACGCATATCCGAATTTTATAGTGTAGTTTTTATTTTCATAGCCATCTTCTTCTGATGATCTTGGCGCCAATGCAGAAAAACCATCCGTTTTGAGGTAGGAAGCAAGGACTTGGGCAGTGATCTTTTCATTTTTGTAAGAGAGGTCAGCATCACTACCTCTAGTGTTATACGAACCGTAGCTTAAAGCCAGTGAACCATGGATGCCATCTTTGGCCTCTTTGGTGATGATGTTGATGACACCGGCACTTGCATTAGAACCCCAGATACTGCTTGTTCCGCCTTTGATGATCTCGATCTGTGCTATGTTGCTTGTCGTAAGACTGTCAAGCAGTGCTGTACCATTGGTCGTGCTTGGATCGTTGAGACGCATACCATCCAAGAGAACGAGTACTTTACCTGAGTCCGCACCTCTTACGAAAAATGAAGTCTGCTGTCCAAGGCCGCCGGAGTTCGTAACGGAGATCCCAGCGACAGTGTTGATGGCTTGTGCAACGGTTTGGTACCCCTTCTCTTCTATCTCTTCAGCAGTAATGACTGTCACATTTGAAGTGGTATTCTGAATGGACTGTATTGTTTTAGTGGCTGAGACTATTGTGATGGGTTCGAGTGTTTCGTCTGCGTGCGTGTTTGTTGAGAGTAGTAGTGTAGCCGTGATGAGGCTGAGTGACTTGAATGTCATAGGTTGTTCCTTGTTTATTTAATTCTGTATAGAGCGTGCTGATCAGTAGAAAATAGATAAACAAGGAGGGGAGGTTTTGTACTCGTGGTAGATAAAGGCTTTTTTATGGTACTGAAAATTGCTGTCGATCCAACACAACTTTGAAAGTGTGGAGTACATGGCGATGACGGCTAATGAAAAGTAGTTTTTATTGTGGCCTCTAAGATGTTTC
>JBFEWI010000033.1:0-11453 GCA_041546475.1 Sulfurovum sp. | reverse complement strand
TATGCCTGATATAGGGGAAGATACAGCAAGCGGGTATGGACATATCGTGCTTAACAAAGCGTATTTCAATCGTACCTTGGTGAAAGAGCTGTATGGCTATGCCCTTCCTAAAAAAAGTTATGTGCATGGAACTATGGATGCCACATTGGAAGGTCAAAATATCAAACTGTCCGGTGATGCACAAAGTAACCTCTTTGCATTGGAGATCAAAGACGCATTGGTGGATATGGTGTCTGATCAATTGAGCGCTGTCTACCGTCTGGATGTGCAAGATATGCGCATTTTGACAAAAAATAAGCTGGCAGGGCCTTTCAAAATAGACGGGAAGGTGGAGAAGAAAGAAGAAACACTGCTTGTTACAGGTACAAGTCACTCTTTAGGAGGAGCACTCCATTTTTCTGTAGACAAGAGGGCGAAGATAACGTTTGACAAGCTTTCATTGGAAAAACTGCTGCCTTTGCTTAAACAGCCTGACTATGCCAAAGGGGAGCTTATCGGTAAGGTTGTACTGGATGATATGAAGGCTAAGTCCGGGACCTATGACGTGCGCATCGATAATGGGTCGATTAAGGCTAAGGGATTAGAAAAATTGTCCCGTTACCCTATCCCGGTCGATAACCAATTTTCACTGGAGTCTAAGGGGAGTATAGCCGATCAAAAGCTCTTGGCAAATGCCATAATACGCTCAACGCTTACGGATGTAACACTCTCTGATTTACAGTACAATCTTGAAGAAAAAAGTCTGGTTTCGGAGTATGACATTTTGATCCATGATCTGAATGCATTCATCCCCAATGCGCAACGTACGAAAGCCACCGAAGTCAGTGCCAAAGGGACACTTGCATTTACAGATACCCTGAGTATCTCCGGAGTAACAGAGGGATTAGGAAAAAAGGTCGAGTTTTCCTATGACAGTAAAACAGCCAAAGTAGATGCCTCTGAACTTTCTGTAGAAAAGGTACTTGCTTTGAGTGGTTTGCCTGTATTTGCCAAGGGAACTGTAGATAGTCATGTAGACTTTACGAATCTTGACCCTGAAGAAGGAACTTTCTCTCTAAAAAGTAGCAAACTGGTAACGCAGCCTGACGAGATGAAAAAGTTGACAGGTGAGGCATTCAATATGAGTGCGTTACTAGAGTCTTCCGGGACATTCAAAGCGGGGAAAGGCTATATCAATACAAAAGTGAAAAGTTCTGTGGGAGATATTACACTCGATAATATGGTCTATGATGCACAAAACAAGACACTGAAAAGTACTTATACCATAGATATCCCAAGCTTAAAGGAAGTGCAACCGCTTATAGGTCAAAAACTATACGGACCACTTGTCTTAAAAGGAGAGTTGTCTAAAGACAAAATAGTACAGGTAACAGGAGTAACAACTTCTTTGGGTGGAAAGATCACTTATCTCCTCAAGGGTGATGATTTAGTCAGTACGATAAGCAGTGTACCTTTGGAAAATATTCTGGGAACACTGGGACATAAGAAGAACTTTTTGGGATCGGCTTCAGGGAAAGCAAAATACAACCTGAAACGAAAATCCGGTGTGGTGGATCTGGATATCGCCTCATTTCAGATCAAACCAAGTGACTGGACCAATATGATAAGCTTAGCAATGGGAAAAGACCCTGCACGTGTGATCTTCTCGTCCACCAAGTTTCATGCAGATATAGACAAAAATATCATTGATTATACTTTGCATGCGCTAGGGACAAGAAGCAGTATTGACATTACCCAGGGAAGATTGAACACGGACAGTAATACCAATTCAGCCAGATTCACATTCGTCTATGAAGAACACACGGTCAGAGGCAAGATCAAAGGATCGGTCAATAATCCAAAAATCACCCTCGATACCTCTGCATTGATCAAAGATAAAGTAAACGAGAAGGTACAAAAAAAGCTGGATAAGGCACTGGGTGGACAGGCCGCGGAGTTTTTAAAAAGTCTGCCATTTTAGTGGGATACGTTTATTAAATTGATAATTACTCTCAATTTAATACTTTTTTAAGAGAAGGTAGACTATACTTCATCAAAATTTAGGTAAGTGATAATAGTTATCATTTATATAGGTTATACCATAAGGAAAATAGGTGGAAAAAATAACCATAGCATTGGCAGGACAGCCAAACGTAGGGAAAAGTTCACTCATAAACGCGATATCCAATGCCACACTCAAAGTAGGTAACTTTTCAGGTGTTACTGTAGATAAAACAGAAGTTGAATTTACGTTGTGTGATGAGGTCAGCTGCAAGGATTATGAGATACATATCATTGACCTCCCGGGTGCCTACTCTTTAACGGAATACACGATAGAGGAGAAGGTTACCAAAAGCTTTTTACAAAGTGATGAATACGATATCATCGTCAATGTAGTTGACTCTACGAATCTTCAGAGAAATTTGCTCTTTACGACGCAACTGCTTGAAACGGGAAAGAAAGTGATCGTTGCTCTCAATATGGATGATGAAGCAAAAAAAGAGGGGATAGAGATAGATGAAAAACAGCTTTCTGCTATTCTCGGTGTTCCCTGTATTAAAACTTCGGCAGCACAAAAAACCGGAGTGGAGGCACTTAAAAAAGCCATCATTGAAGTCTATGAAAGAGAAGAGACAGGCTCAAAGGTTGTCTATAGCGACCCTATAGAAGAAGAGATCGAGACGATCGTCACCTTTCTAAAAGAGAAAAATTATAAAAGTACACTTCCTTATCGACATTTGGCCGTAAGGTTATTACAAGAAGATACAGATGTGTATAAGAAAATGCACGATGAACCTATCTGGATAGAGATGCTGCCGATCGTAAGAGAAGCGTTGAATCATCTCTATCTGCACAATAACACCAAAGACCTGGATGAGATCTTCTCAGATGAGCATTTTGCCTTTGCCAAAGGGGCAAGGATGGAAGTAATGTCCGTGACAGGGATGATCGCCAAAAACCTCACACAGCAGATAGACAACCTTCTTATCAACAAGATCCTGGGCATACCGCTTTTCCTCTTTTTTATGTGGTCGCTGTTCCAGCTTACGTTTGAATTGGGTTCCGTACCTATGGATTATATCGATGCCGCATTTAGCTGGCTGGGAGATCAGGCCAAGTCGGTACTGGGAGAGGGAGAACTGGGTTCACTGGTTGCAGACGGAATGATAGCAGGTGTAGGAGCGGTCATCATGTTCCTGCCCAATATTCTTATACTCTTTATAGGGATTGCCTTGCTCGAAACCACTGGCTATATGAGCCGTGTGGCCTTTTTACTGGATGGTTTTTTCCATAAGTTCGGACTGCACGGAAAGAGTTTTATCCCGCTGGTCACAGGGTTTGGATGTTCTGTACCCGCCTATATGGCGGCAAGAACGCTTAAAAATGAAAAAGACAGGCTGATCACGCTTTTCATCATAGGATTTATGTCTTGCGGTGCAAGACTGCCTATCTACGTGCTTTTTGCAGGCGCATTTTTTGCCGAAGAAAAAGCAGGGAATATCTTGTTCATTATATACATTTCAGGGGCTATTTTTGGTCTGATAGCCGCAAAGGTGCTTAAAATGTTTGTATTTAAAGGTGAAGATGAACCGTTTGTCATGGAGATGCCGAAATACCGCATGCCGTCACTGAAACTCATTTGGCATACTGTGTACGGTCAGGCGAAATCCTACCTGAAAAAAGCAGGGACCTACATTTTGGCCGCAGCCGTATTGATATGGTTTGCAGGGAATTATCCTAAAAACAGTACGCTTGAAGCAGAGTATGAAACCAAGATCGCACAGACAGTCAATGAGAAAGAACAAAAACAGTTACAAAATGAGCTCTCGGCACGTTTACTCGAAGAGAGTTATCTGGGTAAAGTAGGACATGCCTCTGAACCGTTTTTTGCACCGCTCGGGTTCGATTGGCGTATGGCAGTGGCACTGGAATCAGGACTTGCGGCAAAAGAGGTCGTGGTCTCGACACTGGGGGTACTCTATGCGCTTGGGGATGAAGTGGATGAAGGGAATGAAGGATTGATCGCAAAGATCAAAGCGAACATCCCGTTTGCCGCGGCTATAGCATTTGTGGTCTTTGTCATGGTATACCTGCCTTGCCTGGCTGCGTCCATGGTCTTTGCCAAAGAGGCCGGAGGGTGGAAGTACCTGGTCTATCTTTTCTTTATGACCACGGTCACAGCTTGGATATTGAGTTTTATGGCGTACCATGTGACGTTGATGATGACAGGAGTGTAGGATGGTATTGAGTGAATTACATAAAGGTGACAAAGCAGAGATCATAAAAGTACATGCGGACAAGGCTTTAAAAGAGAGATTGACCTCATTTGGCGTGATGCGCGGGGAAACTCTCTTTGTCAAAGGGTGCTCCATTGCCAAGCAGACGATGGAGATAGAAGTAGGTTCAACGCTCATTGCATTGCGTGCAGATGAAGCAGGTAAAATAGAAGTAGAGCAGATAGACCATTAAAAATACACTTAAAAACCCAGTGAAGAAGAGACTCGTCGGGGTTTTTCTGAGCATGGGTATGCCTCTTTATGCAGACACATTGGGTCATGCGTTATCCGATGCAACGTATGATGGCATGGTCAGGGTGGGGTATCAAGGCCATAAAACAGACGATAACACAGATGCGGAATTCGCTCTAGGGATCAAGCTGCATTTGGAAACAGCACCGTACTATGGTATGCGGGCAGGTGCAACACTTTTTACGTCCCAAGGTAACGGAGCAGAGGGGTTTGAAGGCGTCCCTTTTTTTGATGAGAACAATGAAGATTACGCCATCCTGGGTGAAGCCTATCTGAAAGCCACGTTTTCAGATACGATACTGGTTGTGGGACGACAGAGTTTTGATACCCCTTTTGCCGACAGTGATGATATCGGAATGGTCCCTAATACATTGGAGGCGTTTACGCTGCTCAATACCTCCCTGAAAGATACAACGATATTCCTTTCACATGTACAAAAATGGTCAGGGGTTGACAGTGAAGCACCGGGCACATTTAGTGATATCAATGATAATAAGGGCATGCAAATAGTGGGTATCACCTATGAAGGACTGGCTCAAACGATCATGTCTGGATGGTTCTACCACCTGAAAGATACTGTAAATATAAGCTATCTGGAAGCCAATTACGAAGATGAGACCGATCGCTTTACTTATGGCGGTGCACTTCAGTATGCTTTTCAAGACTATGACAATTTTGAGAGTTCAGCCATCTATGGAGCCGCAGCATCGTTTGGTGTCAAAAAGGCAGGTATTACAACAACGGTCGCCTACAATAAAGTCAACGGCAGTGCCGCAGACAACTTCTTTGGTGGCGGGCCGTTCTTCATCAATGCAGAACATAATACCCTCAGGGAAGAAGGACCGGATGGAGAGACGATACTCTATGCCATATCGTGGGATGCTGCTAAAGCAGGAGCAGAGGGGTTAATCTTTACAGCCAATATAGATGCCCATACAGGAGAACAAAGCCATGCCAGGGAATATGATATCGGGATGCAATACGAGTATAGTGATGCAGTCAACGTTTCAGCTATCTTTTCCGATGTAGAAAATGAGGATCTCTCTTTTCAAAATTTCAGGATGTTCGTCAATTACTCTTTTTAGATCACATCTTTTTCAGATGAAAACTATTTTGGTATAATTTTTTGATATACTCGTAGCTAATCAAGATAGAATGGAAGGTCAATGAAAAGAATTAAACAGATAATCAGAGACGTATCTATACGCTTTGGGATTATAACTGCTTTTATGTTCGCCCAGGGTGTACATGCAAATACCCATTTGGAATTTCATGAAGTCGCATCAACAGTGATGATCAATTCACTGCAGACCCAACCTTCAAACAGTTTTTTAAAGCAACTCTATACACGGCTTTTCTTCGTACCTGTCTGGATAGATGAGGATTCTCTCTCTGCATTCAGCAAAGAACTTTTGAGACAGATCAAGCAGGATGAGACTCTTGAGAGGACATCCAAACTCTATCAGGATGCCCTTCAGTTGGAGAAAAAAGCCCAGGAGATCTACGGTGGTGCTAATGGCACATTGACGCAAAAGGTAGACCTCGAATTTAAAATCTCACAACTCTATAAAGGGTATGCTGATTATACGCTGTACGGCAGTATCAATTGGGGTGCGTTTCAAGATAGACTTTACAATCTGAAAGCACAGGGTATCTATGCAGGATGGGTAACCTACAGACCCGGGTTTGGTCCACTCTCTCTTCTTGAAACGGCAGCAATGAGCGGTAGTTTATCAGAGCTGTTCGCGCAGGCAGAACCCAAAGAGTACCACTATAAAGAACTTCAGGCATCACTTGTCCAGTACCTGGAGATGCAAAAAAATGGCGGATGGCCTATCATCGCGTTCAAAGGTGTTCTCAAGCCGGGTGAATCCCATGAAGTGGTGCCTCTCTTACGAAAAAGACTACGTATCACAGGAGATTATGGCAGTTGCCGCAGTAAAGAGGAGAACAGGTATGACAGCTGTTTAAAAGAGGCTATCGTGCATTTTCAGAAACGTCATGGTTTGGAAGTTGAAGGTATTATTGGTCCAAAAACTATGGAAGCACTGAATGTCCCGATCGAAAAGCGTATTGAACAGATACGCTTGAATCTTGATCGTATCAAATGGCTTCATGAACGCAATGCAAAACGGCACATTATTATTAATATCCCTGCATTTACGCTCTTTTTTGAAGAAGATAGCGCGTTGCGCCTGCAGATGAAAGTGATCACGGGAACAAGAAAAAACCCTACACCGGTATTCTCCAATACTGTACAGACCATTGTCCTTAACCCGCATTGGAATGTACCTAAGAGCATTATTCAAAAAGAGATGATTCCCAAGATCTTTAAAGATCCTCATGCCATGAAAAAAGAGAAAATAGAGATCTATACAGGCTGGGGAGAAGATGCCCAAAAAGTGAATGCGAGCTCTGTAAACTGGGGGCAATACCGCTACAGCAATACCGTACCGTACCGTTTTGCGCAGACACCGGGGTATCACAATGCTCTGGGAAAGGTGAAATTCCTTTTCCCGAACCAGTTCTCTGTCTATATGCATGATACACCGACGAAAAATCTTTTTGAACATAGTGTCAGGGCTTTCAGCCATGGATGTATCCGTTTGGGCAAACCCATAGAACTCCTGGAAACATTCTCTACCTTTAACGATACGATAGATTTTGAAAAGGCACAGGAGAGGCTCAAGGGGAAAAGAAAAGAGTTTTTGTCTTTAACACAGAAGGTACCTGTAGATGTAGTGTATCTGACCGCATATGTGGATTATGACGGTGTACTGCAGTTTAGAGATGATATATACGGGTATGACCATATGCAACTCCAGTCGTATAGAAAGTGGTAATGGCTTTTAAGTATGCTATCGCTCTCACAGGAAGTATTGCGACAGGGAAGAGTTCGACAGTCAAGCTTCTGGAAGCTTCGGGGTTCCATATCATCGATGCCGACAAGATCGCCCATAAGATACTCGATGAACAGCATCAGGCGATAGCACAGAAGTTCGGTAAGGGATTGGTACAGGAAGGGAAGGTAGACAGAAAGGCGTTAGGTGCCATTGTCTTTTCCGATAAAGAGAAGCGTAAAGCACTTGAAGCACTGCTTCATCCGCTGATCTATGATGAGATCGAACGTCTCTCTATCGAACAGGACAGGCTGGGGAAACCCTATTTTGTTGATATCCCGCTCTTTTTTGAAAATGAACGGTACCCCATCAAAAAATCGCTTGTGGTCTATACGACAGAAGAAAAGCAGCTTGAACGCCTGATGCAGAGGGAAGGGTATACCAAAGAAGAGGCACTTAATCGTATAGAAGCACAAATACCTGTCGAAGAAAAACGTAAACGGGCTACCTATGTTATAGATAATAGTGGTACACTTACACAATTAGAAAAAGAATGTGAACGCGTAAAAGAGGAGATACTTAATGACAGTGACTAAATATTCGGCCAGCGGTAATGATTTTGTAATGTTCGTGGCACAAAAAAAGGCCGATAGATCAGAGCTTGCTAAAAAACTCTGCCACAGACAAAATGGTGTGGGTGCAGATGGACTTGTAGTGGTGTTGCCACACCCTGACTATGATTTTGAATGGGAATTTTACAATGCAGACGGAAGTGTTGCAGATATGTGCGGTAATGCAAGCAGAGCTGTAGCCCACTTTGCATTGGAAAAAGGTATTGCCAAAGACAACAGAGCAGAGTTCCTCACCGGTGCAGGTGTGATACGTGCTACCATCAATGGTCTCTATGTGGTGAGCGACATGGTCCCTCCGGAGATCATCAGCAAAGAGATAGAAGAGTATGGTGAAATCTGGTGGCTGATCAATTCAGGGGTACCCCACCTTGTAGCTGTGAGAGATAATATAGATGATTTCAATTTAGAAGAAGCAAGTATCTTGCGTCATAAATATAATGCAAATGTGGATATCTGTACCGTGAAAGATGATACACTCTATGTTCGTACCTACGAGCGTGGTGTGGAAGATGAAACATTGGCCTGCGGGACAGGGATCGTAGCATGTTTCATCCGTAATCATAAAGAGGGCAAAGTCCCTGATAAGATGAAAGTGCATCCTACGAGCGGAGAGGAGCTCTATGTGAGCTATGAAGAGGGTGTGTACAGATTTGGCGGTAAGGTAACTAAGACATTTGTTGCAGAGACCTTGATATAATCTAGCTGTCAGTTGAAAGAGGAAATTATGAAAATTTTATCGATTTTTATCATCGCTACGGTCACTCTCTTCGCCAATGATTTCAGTCAGGCGGTAGAAGACTATAATAATGGCGGCTATATCAAAGCACTGAATACCTTTTATGCCTTAGCCAAAAAAGATGATGCAAAAGCACAGTACAATGTCGGTCTTATTTATGCGAATGGCAAAGGGGTCCAGAAAGACCTTGACAAAGCGAAGCAATGGTATGAAAAAGCGGCAAAACAGGGTAACGGACCTGCGCAGTACAACTTGGCACAACTCTATCACAGTGCGGGGGAGACGGATGCCCATGGGTACGAAAAAGCACGATACTGGTATGAGAAAGCCGTAGAGTCAGGAATCATGCAGGCCTATAACAATCTTGCTGCCTTGTATATGGAAGGCAAAGGCGTGAAGCAGGATCAGCAAAAGGCCTTTGAATTGTTTCAAAAAGCAGCGAGTATGGGTGACAATGCTGCACAGGTCAATGTAGCAGTACTCTATGCATGGGGAGAAGGTATTACGCATGATAAAATGAAGGCGTATGACAACTTTAAAAAAGCATTGATCTCAGGGAAAAGCGAAGCAAGTGAATATCTCGACAGACTCTGTTCAGAGAGCGCTTGGGTCTGTGAAGACTAAGCCGCCCCTTTTTTAAGTATCAGTTGGCTATACTTTCAACCTGTAAAAAACGCAAACGTTTTGAGCCCCCTGCTGAAGGGAACACAGCGTTAGCGTAGTAATCGTGACTTTGTTGCGATTGCGTTCTATTTAATGATCGCGTAACTCAGTTGGTAGAGTACTTCCTTGACATGGAAGAAGTCGTTGGTTCAAGTCCAATCGTGATCACCACTTCAAAATCTTAAAACTCCCCAGTAAATCGTAACTTCATAACAAAACATGTTACTTGTTTTATACTACAATTTGATGGCTATTGCCATACCTGTATCTGTATAAAAGAAGAAATAGCCGAACTCATATTTGTATCTTTGGCCACTGGTTGGGCATTAGGATCAAAGTCAACACCTATCACACAACTTGTATCATATTGTAAATAAGTTTCGTCCTGAAGCAGTTCCACCAAATCAAATATTAAACACCCATCATTTATATCATTCGTTCTATCATACGTAGCACAGTCAACAGTATTAGTCTCTTCGCGGAATAGATAGTAATCAATGACGAAACCCTGTGATGCTAATTCATCTTTTAGATACTGTTGAAAATCAGGGTCTTCGCACATCCCTGTTGGGGAATGGTAAAATATTTCAATAAGGTCTCTTTCTGTCATCGGATCAACAGTTGCTGACGCTGTTACTGTACCGGTACCTCCTCCACAACCAATAATAAAACCCATAGAGATAGTTGCTAGCAAAGCGTTTAACTTATTCATGATATTTCCCCTTTAATTTTTAAATTCATAAGAATCAATGCCATCTCACATAATATATTATATTCAAATTTTTTTATATAATCAATAAATTTAATTAATATTGTGTGTTTGGTGAGACCTTCACACCTTTATCCAGATCTGCGCTGAAACTTATGTGTTAAATATTGTCAAACAAAGGATATACGTGTATTGACAAATATTGTTACTTTGTTGACATGGAAGAAGTCGTTGGTTCGAGTCCAATCGTGATCAGCATTCATAAAATTTATCATTCTTAAAACTTTTCTTAACTTCACATTTTGATATTTATTTTTGTATTAATCAATATTATTTGATATAATATGACGATTTTATGCTATAGTTTCTATATTAAAATTGTTTGACAGGGGTTGTTTTGGGACTATTTGACTTTCTAAGAACGAAAGATACAGTACCTTATGAAAAAATATATGAAGAGTTAAGCGCCTTTACAGAGGCTTCTCTAGCTATGCCTAAAATGAATAACCCGTTCCTGCTTGATGACAAGAACAAACATGCCATGATCTTTGGCTACTTCATGGGCGTGATGGATTATATTGCACAAGCTTACAGACTCAGCGAAAAAGATACACTGAAAATACGCACACACTATCTGTTAAAAAACTTTACGGACAATGACAGTGAGAAAGCCCAGGAATTATTAAAATACTGCGATGAGATAAGAGGGACAGACGAGGGCAGTAATTATGCCTTAAGGGGAAAACATGCAATGAAAAAATGGGTAGCAGGCGGTCCTATGGCTGCCTATGCACCCATGGGACTGGTAAAAATATTGAACGATTAAGGATGTGCCTGTGAGAAAAACCGGTCTCTTCCTTTCATTAATTTCTTTCTATCCAACTTTTGGCTATAATAGCCCCATTTTTAACGCTGCATTGTAGGCGGCGATAACACAAAGGGTTAATTTGAGTGAAAATCTTATCGGTTACATAGATGACCAAGGCAATATTATTGATACACAGAGTGCAGGAGAGAACTGTACAGCAACACCTATAGAGTATGACAATTCTGAAGCTTCTTTAGAGATAGTACGTCACTCTACCGCACACCTTATGGCACAAGCCATTACAGAACTTTATCCTAACTCACAGTTCTTTGTCGGGCCTGTCGTAGATGAAGGTTTCTATTATGACTTCAGGGTTGATCAGCAGATAGGTGAGAATGATCTTAAAACGATCGAAAAGAAGATGAAAGAGCTCATCAAGAAAAAGTACAAGATCGAAAAATACGAAATGAGTAAAGCCGATGCGATGGAAAAGTTCGCAGATGATGATCTTAAACAAAAGGTCATGTCTCGTATCGAAGATGATACACTCTCTATCT
>JBFEWI010000345.1:0-1048 GCA_041546475.1 Sulfurovum sp. | reverse complement strand
TCCTTTTATAGTTTTTATCAAAGTATTTCTCTTGGCAAGAAAGAACTACTCCATTCTTAACTGCAACTCTTTCTCAAATGCCCATGCTTTTCTGTGTTCCAGCACATCTGCTTTATCTATCACCTCAACCAACATCGACTCTTTATCTTCCAGCATCATCTCTATTTCACCCTCTGGAGAGACGAGCATCGTGTCACCATAAAATTTCCATTTGACTTCATTATCACTATATTCACCTAAACGGTTTGCCCTTAGTATATAACATCCATGTAAAAAAGCTTTTGTTTTGATGATCTCTCTCCAACGGTTATGAGAACCGAATGTTGAAGCGGTAGGAAGCAGTACAAGATCGATCTTTTTTTCAGTTGCTCTTTGCCAAAAATGGTCAAAATGAAGCTCAAATCCAGCCATGACCATCACTTTGAAGCCTTTTATAGTGAAAGTCATCGGATCTTTAAGTGATTTGATAGGATTGGCAAAAAACTTTTTTTCATTCCAGTGCGTGTAAGGTAGAAGAATTTGCTGTTCATAATATCTTGTGGTCTTCGGAGTGATTTTCACAATGGTTTTATGATATCCATCTTTTTTGGAGACAATGATAGGTGCGACAAAAACGATATCGTACTTTTGCGCAAGATGTTTAAGCAGTTCTGTATGTTTGCGTGTCTGTTCTTTCACCATATTGGGTGACATCGTGGCAAACTCTTTAAAAAAATGATTCAGTACATACTCACCAAGAAGCATCACATCTGCATTTCTTTGCTTGGCTTGTTTCAAATAAAACTCAAGTCTTGTTGCATTCATACCCAATGTTGGTAATTGGAGTGCTGCTACAACAAGTTGTGCCATTACAGAGAATCTCCTGTATTTTGGTTAGCCTGTTCTATCACTGTGATTTTCGTTTTCGCTTCTTCTATAAGTGTTTGTGCCTCTTTGATATTTTTCAACCCCTCTTCATAGAGCTTTACAGATTCTTCAAGTGTGATCTCGGGGTTCATCAGTTTTTCAAGTAAGGCTTTAGAGTGTTCTAATTTTTCTTCAAATGTTT
>JBFEWI010000180.1:0-3609 GCA_041546475.1 Sulfurovum sp. | reverse complement strand
TTCCTCACTTCGGCTTGTTTGGGAATGAACAGCCTGAAACAGGAACCTGCAGAAAAACTGTGTGAAGTACTTGGTTTAGACGAAGAAGTAGCGATCACGTTACAAGAGTATCCTAACAAGACCTGGGACTTTACGATACCTCAGGATCCATTGGTCTATCGTCTGTATGAAGTGGTCGGTGTGTATGGTGAAACGATCAAAGAGATCGTAGGTGAAAAGTTCGGCGATGGTATCATGAGTGCGATTGATTTCTCTTTGGATATAGACAAAGAAGAGAATCCAATGGGTGACAGGGTTGTCATCACTATGAACGGTAAATTCCTGCCTTACAAATCATGGTAGTGTAGCGATCAAAGATCAATTCCGAAAGGTCTTGATCTTTGCTACAATAAGAGATAGATCAAAAGTTTTGAATAAAGGGCATTTTCTCACTGAAAAGCTTTTCATTCAACACTTTTAAAACTGAATCCGACGCTATAAAACGTATAGGCTCAAGAAGGCTGATAAACACTATGGACAAGCAATTAACAATATCCATTGGCGAATATTCCACTAAAGGCCGAAAAGAGGTCAATCAGGATTTTCATGATATTTGTGTACCTCAAGAACCCCAATTAACCAACAAAGGGATCGCTATTGCTCTGGCTGATGGTATCAGCAGCAGTGAAGTCAGTCAAACGGCAAGTCAAACAGCAGTCACCTCATTTTTGATGGATTATTTCAGTACCCCTGAATCCTGGACTGTACAAAAGTCGGCACAGCGTGTGGTCACTGCCACGAACTCCTGGCTCTATGCGCAAACCAGACAAAGCCAATACTGCTATGATGCCAACAAAGGCTATGTCTGTACCTTTAGTGCGATGGTGATCAGGTCAACCACAGCCCATATTTTTCATGTGGGTGATGCACGTATCTATCGATTGAGAAATGATAAGATGGAACAGTTGACCGAAGACCACCGTATGTGGATCACACAGGAAAAAAGTTATCTTGGCCGTGCCCTGGGTGTTGATTCGGACCTGAAGATCGACTACGATACTCTGCCCGTAGAGGTCGATGACATTTTTTTATTTATGACAGACGGTATCTATGAATATGTCAGCTCTGCACTTATGATCAGTATCATCGAAGCATGCAATGGTGACCTGAACGCTGCTGCAAAACAAATCGTAGAGACAGCCTATGAAAATGAGAGTGATGACAATCTTACCATTCAGATCGTCAAAGTGGAGACACTGCCCGATAAAGATGCCAATGAGATCCAAAAACAACTGAGTGAAAAGCCTCTGCCGCCCCTACTTGAAGCGCGTATGATGTTTGACGGGTACAAAATCATCCGTGAGTTGAGTGCCACCCATAGAAGTCATGTCTACCTAGCTGTGGACACGGAAACCGATACCTCTGTTGTGCTTAAAACACCTTCCATTGATCTTAGTGAGGACAAAGCGTATCTCGAGCGCTTCCTGCTTGAAGAGTGGATCGCCATACGTATGAACAATGCCCATCTGGTCAAGTCCTATCTGCAGACACGTCAACGTAATTATATTTACAATGTGACAGAATATATTGATGGTCAGACCTTGACCCAGTGGATGATCGATAATCCGAGCCCCACCATAGAAACCGTCCGTGAAATAGCAGAACAGATAGCCAGAGGAGTGCTTGCACTGCATCGTCAAGAGATGATACATCAGGATCTAAGACCTGATAATATCATGATCGACAGTACAGGAACAATAAAGATCATCGATTTTGGTTCCACCAGGATCAAAGGGATCGTGGAAAGCAATGCCTATCTTGAACAGGAGAATATACTGGGAACAGCACAATACTCTGCACCGGAATATTTTCTTGGAGAAATCGGCACTACAAGATCAGATCTTTTTTCACTGGCAGTGATCATCTATCAGATGATCTCAGGCGAACTTCCTTATGGCACACAGGTAGCGAAATCTACAACCAAAAAATCTCAAAGAAAATTGAAATATAAACACTTAGATCCCGATATCCATGAGGTTCCCATGTGGATCGATGAAGCACTGAAAAAAGCGTTAGAACCCAATCCGTACAAACGTTATGGAGAACTGTCTGAATTCTTATATGACCTGCGTCATCCCAATAAAGCATTTTTAAATAAGACACGACCGCCACTGCTGGAACGTAACCCCGTACTTTTCTGGAAGATGGTCTCTTTGGTTCTCTCCGTCATTATTATACTGTTGTTAAACCAATAATACCTAAAATGGTTATTTTTTATACAATATATTTAAAAAAACTGTTTAAATTCAGACTATAATAGTGGTATGAAAACTATGAAGGAATCTTGTTCTCCTTTTTGTTTATTGCTTCTGGTTTTCTAGTAACTTTCTAATTTAAAGTGTATCATTCATCATAGTCTGTATACTTCCTTTAATCTTGTCCAAAGTATGAAAAGTTACTTTCCTCAAAATCATCATAGACGCTATGAAATGATCATTAACCCAAAACCTTATAAAGTGAGATATTTTATAAGGTTTTGGTGGGGTTCCTGACATTATCTCTTTCAAACCCTAGGATGCGCAGCAATAATATCTACATCAAAACCTACAATGCTTTTTCCAGAATCTCTTCTAACACCTCTTTTGTATACGTTTCAGCCAAACCGAAAGCTTGTGCATGCTCGCAGGCACTCTCCACGATCACATCAATATCACTCTCTTGGATCGAAAGTTGTGAAAGCCTGGTCGGTGTGCCGACCTTGTTGAACCATGACTCCAAAGCTTCAATGCCTTCCATCGCACCGGAAAGTCCAAACAATTTTTGTGCAAAACGTTTGAACTGCCCCTCGTTTTGTGAAACGTACCATTTCATCCATGCTGGCATCACGACCGAAAGACCCGCACCATGAGGTACATTGAAAAGTGCAGAAAGGGTATGCTCGATCATATGGTTCGGGAAACTGTACCCTTCTACTCCCAGATAGGTCGTGCCGTTTAATGCCTGGGTCGCTGCCCATGCAAACTCCCCACGTGCGTCATAGTCATCCTGATCTGCCAACAGTGTTTCGGTGGTTTTCATGACCGTGGCAATGTTCGCTTCGATATAAGCCGCAATGATGTCCGGATGTGAAGAGGCAGTAAAGTACCCCTCGATAGAGTGGGCAATGATGTCCGCTGCAGAGTAGACCAGATACTCTTTGGAGACCGACTTTTGCAGTTCAGGATTGACGACGGATACCTTTGGATAGAGGTGTGGTGAAGCGATAGAAAATTTTTGCTTCGTTGCCTCATTCGTTACCACGGCGTAAGTGTTCATTTCACTCCCCGTTGCTGCAAGAGTGATAATGTCAAATACCGGCAGTGCCTTCTCTATAGCACTTTTTCCGATAAAGAAGTCCCATACATCACCGTCATAAAGACTACCCGCAGCTATGGCCTTTGCACTGTCCAGTACAGAACCCCCACCGACACTGAGTATGGCTTTAACGCTGTGTGCTTTTGCCAGATCGATCGCCTCGTAGACTTTTGAGAGCACCGGGTTACTGACGATCCCTCCCAACTCAACAAATTCGATACCATTTGCTTCAAGACTGTCTACAACAGTGTCGAACAGACCGTCTCTTTTGATACG
>JBFEWI010000205.1:0-2947 GCA_041546475.1 Sulfurovum sp. | reverse complement strand
ATTAGTATATGCTTACAGAGATAGAAGACAAAAAAAGAGAGATTTCAGAAGACTCTGGATCGTTCGTATCAATGCAGCTACAAGATTTAATGGAATGAATTATTCAACGTTCATGCATGGTCTTAAACTTGCAAACATCGAACTTGACAGAAAAATTCTTGCTGATATGGCAATGAATGCTCCTGAAAGTTTTGCAAAAGTAGCGGAAGCTTCTAAAGCTGCGCTTGCTAAATAAGTCTTATTTGACTATTTCTTGAGGGGCTTTTGCTCCTCATCCCTTCTTTAACTATTCCCCTATATTTTTATTGTTAATTTGAATTACATTGAGCTCCCTCTGTCACTTTTTCTTTTTTGTACTACGACAAAAAAAAGAAAGAAGTAACCAAAAAGAAAAAAACGTAAAGCACTGTCGTTGGCTAATGGATATGTTGTAGTTGTTGTTTTTTTGAGGGATGAGGGGGTCCTCTTTTACGAGAGGAGGAAAGTTTTCCTCCGGTGGGTTTTGGGTTATCCTCTTTGGGTTTCCCCTGAGAATCCGATGATCCCTGGTCTTAGGTTACATACGTGTTCGAAACCTAGGCCTTTCATTGCGTGTTGTACCTGGTAGCTTCTACTTCCTGAGTGACAGTAGACGATGATAGGTTTTTGCTTGAATCCTGCGAGTTCTTCTTCTATTTTCGCGTAGAATTGTGAGGTAGGTACAAGTTTGTCTGTCCCCACGATATGTTCCATCTGGTACTCCATGTACTCTCTTGTATCGACAAGGGTAAAATCGATCATTCCCAGTTTTTTTGCTTCTATGAGCGCTTCAAGCTCATCTCCGTCAAGCTGTTCTTCTTTCAGAAGAAGTTCAGCCTGCTCTTTGGTCAAGCCACCGGAGTGTTGATGCACGATCTCTTCTAAAGCATCGTGCTGTGCTTGCGCCTGGGCATACTCCGGTGTACAGAAGATCCCGCAGTGACAGGTACCGTCTTCGGGGATCTCTTTTTCCAGAGCAGGGGTACATGGGCAGATACGGTTGTCTGCCGCTTTTTGCTCCTCTTTTGTCTCTCCTATCACCATAAAACAAGGACAAAACCTCTTACCATAGATGAGTTTATTGCGTGCAAGCCCCATCGCCACACCTTCGTTGACCTCTTCATTAGGGTTGGGAACAAAACCAAACTGGTTATTGACCTTTTCTACAAAGCTCCATGTCTTTTCCAGTTCCGCTTGAAATTCATCTGAGTTCATATCTATCGGCTGCATTACATTCCTTTATTTGTTGTATTTGAGGCATTTGTTTCTACAGAATGTGCCAATTCATCAAACTCTTGTACAAAAATCTGCATTCTCTTTCCCCACTCCTGCAGTAGATCTTGGGTTTTGTTGAGATCGATATGAATATATCGTTCATTCATCTCCACCCCGGCCTCTTTTGTCTCAATGACGCCTTTTTCCAGGTCATCAGAGATCTTTTTCATTTTTACAGACATTTTTTGATTGAAGTCTCTGAAAAAAGATTTTGTCTTATTCGTATCGATAGTGATAATGCCATCGTCCATATGAACACCCATCTTGCTGAGCTTTGTCTCATTTTTTTCTTGCGACTCTTTTTGTTTCCGAAGCTTTTCCGCCTCAAGTTCCGCAAGCAGTTCTGCTCTGGCCTGTTGTGCTATTTGGGCATCATGTGCCGCCTGTTCCTTGGCCAGCTGTTCCTTGTTTTCACATCCTGTAAGAGAGAATAAAAGTGCAAGCACAATCAGTAAGTATCGCATAGGTATCCTTTTGGACTATTATAATACAATGATTTATAAAAGAAAGATAATACTCCCCTATCTTCTAGATAGAGGAGTGCAGGGAAGCAGTGTTATGGGTAGATTAGCCACATTTACCTTGTCCGCATTTCCCTTTTTCGGGAGCTTGTTTGCTGCTGTCACATTTAGTACCGGGTTTTTTACCGTTATCACATTTGCCATGGTTACATTTTTCCCCCGATCTTTTGTCTTTATCATATTTTCCATTGTCACATTTTTTTTCAATTTTTTTGCCGCTGTCGCACTTACCGCATTTTCCCTCTGAAGTTGCCAGTGTAACTGTGAGTGCCATTGCCCCAAGTAGTATCAGTAGTTTTTTCATCGTTTTTCCTTTTTGTTATTGCTCTTCACCAAAAAGAAGGTGGTCCAAGCTAAATTTTCCGGCTCCAAATGAAGCGAATATGGCTAAAAACAGCATGTAATATAAAGGAATTTCAAATCCATTGTCTCCTGCTGAAAAGCCATGGCCTAAATGTACGGTAAGAATGGCAACGACCATCACCACAATAAGGGGAAGTGAGATAAGCCTTGTAAAGAGCCCCAGTGTTAATAAGACAACACCCAGCAGCTCCGTACTGGCTGCCAGATAAGCATTCAACGTAGGGAAGGGTATGCCTAGGGTACCAAACCAGCTGGCAACACTGGACATATCTGACCACTTTTGCATCGCCGGGTTGTAAAATCCATAGGCTATAGTGAGTCTGGCCAAAAGCAAGGCACTATCTTCTCCCTTGTTTAATATATTTCTGGTGCTAGAATAGATACCTTTTAGCATTTGTAACTCCTTTATATACAATATGTTTGTTGTTACACTGTAAGTATAGTATGAAATATGTGTACGGTGTGTGTATTGCGTAAAGATAAAGAAGCCTGTCCTCTCTTCTGGAGGACAGAAAGAAGAGATCAGTGATCCCCATCTTTAGCACCTGTATTACACTTTTGTGCAGGTACATCCGATTTTTGCATAGCACTATCACACTTCCCAGCTCCACACTTTGTCGTAGGTTCAGTGTTTGTATCTTCTTTCTTTTCACATCCTGTAAAAAAGAGCAGGGACAAGCCCATGAGTGCCCCAAAGAGTAATTTTATCATCATTCTATCCTTTCAAATTATAGTGTCATGGAGTGAAACATAAGGGTATTCTGTAATGT
>JBFEWI010000220.1:0-2496 GCA_041546475.1 Sulfurovum sp. | reverse complement strand
TATAAGATGAAAGGTGGGAGTTGCAATGATGAATCATAAAAATAATAGACTGAGTCTAGCTGGTCTAAGCTTGATCGCAGTAAGCATGTTTTATATGACCGGATGTAGTGGGAAAGGGGGTAGTGGAGATGGTACTGATGGTTCCATCAGTCTATGTAGTACACCACTAGAAGCCTCATTGTCAGACGGACTCGATAGGATAGGAGGCGCGACGACCAGTGTAGCACTTGTTGATGTCGCAGATACTAACTGGACGCTCTATAACAATGCGAACGAACTGCATGCCGCTGATGTATCTAACCCTCTCAAAACAGCAGGCTTGGAAGTAGAAGGATACATCCATGATATAGAGACTGTAAAATATGGTGGAAAATCCTATGCACTCTTGGCCATGGGAGAGGAGGGGATCACTGTTGTTGATGTTGAAAATCCTTTAGTCATGGTAAAAGGGATCAATGTCAAGGTTAACTATGAGGAGCCGAATATCACCATTGCTGAAGGAAGCGGGAGTTTAGCAGACATTAATATCTCCAGTAGCCGCGCACCTATCAGTTCACTCGCTGTTTATAACGAGGGAAGTGCTACTGTTCCAAACTGGCAGTTAATCATTGGGGATGAAGGCTATGGTTTACATAAGACAAGCCTAGACAACCTTTTTGATGAAACGAATGGTAGAGAAACTGATGGTACTCTATTGATCGATGGTCCAGAGCAATATACCCTGCAGTATGCAGGTGAGAGCCCATGGGGTGGTCCAAAAAGTTTGACTCTATATGGTGAAGGAAACAGCAGAAGACTCTTTGTTGCTCAAGGCTTTATGGGAATGGGGATCTATGACCCTAGAGATCTTACACATGTCGGACACTATAATCTCTATACCGACGCAACTGAAGACAATAATGGTGAGGATTGGTTCTATGATATGAATATTTCAGCTATAGCATCAACAGATAGTTGTACAGGAATGCCAGACTATCTTCAAGCAAGTGCTGAGATAAATGGTACTACAACATCAATGCCTTGGGCGGATTTCGAGTTTTACGGAAAATATTACTATAATGCTCGAAATGTTGATGTTGCAAAAGTTGGAAGCAATAATACTTATGCCTATATCGCCTATGGTTTGGCGGGTCTTGTGGCGGTGGATGTTAGTGACTACAATACCACTACTGCTGAATGTGGAAATACCGGTAAATACCTAGGATATGTTCCAGCAATGCCGGTAAAAGGACCGACGGATAGACTGATCGGAAATCAAGGTGGTCAGGGTGGTTCCGGTACACTCTTCTCCCGTGCGGGGGCCGGTATGCTTAAAGATGCTGGTGTCGTAGATGTAAAAGTTGATGCAAATGTTGATCCAACTAAAGTTTTCTTTACGGACCATTTTGGTGGACTGATGGTAGTTAACTATGCAAGTACACCTGATAATGTAGATACTGGTTGGCATGGGCCAGATGGATTAGATGCATATGATAATGATATGAATAAGACGGTAGATCATATCCCTTCTTATGATTTTGTTACCTCTTATGATATGAGCCCGTCATCAACTGATGAAGAAGCGCTTCCAACATTCACTATTGAAACACCGATCCTGTTAGCTACCGGTGAAGTAGGCGGACATGGTAACTCTTTAGCACTCACGGGTAACAGTTTTGATGAAAATGATGCATCTCCTGCTGATGTGGTCATGGCTGCGGGAGCAGGTGGTCTTAACTTTATAGAAGTGTATGGGACAGCTCCGGCATATGACTTTAACGTCACGGAGCACTTTGCTACAACTGATGAAATTGGTGCTGCACCAGTTGGCCTTGATGCACCAGAGATCAGTGTCGGACATTCTGCAGGTGTGGGTACTTATGAAAATATTCTTTACCTTGCAGACGGTCCGCACGGTGTGATGGCCTGGAAAGTGGCTGATATATCAGGAGGGACTTGTCAAAACATAGCTACAGAGGATGTGGGACTGGTAGGTAACACCCTTCAGAGTGAAAGTGCCGTTGATGTAAACGGAACGATGATGTACCCGACACCGCATGCAGATGAAGTAGTCGTTATCAATAATGGTGGAACAAAGTCGGCAATGGTAGCATCTTTGAGTGCGGGACTTAGACGTGTAAATGTCAATAACTTGGGTACAGATGGTGCTCCAGAACTGCTCTATCCAACCGATGGAGATATTTTTGAGCACAGTATTGAAGAAAACAAACTTGGGGGTATTGACTTCGAAGATAGAGTCTACGACGTTGCAGTAAGAGGAAATTTGGCATTTACGGCAGATGGTCTAAGCGGAGTAACAGTATACGACTTAAATGCGATACCTGATGGTAATAATTCTGATATCATTGTTGCTAATATTAAAGGAACAGGTGAAGATCGTATCAATAACGCTACGGGTATAGCGTTATCGGGTGATTATGCATTCGTTGCCGGTGGTTCTACAGGGATTACGGTCATTGATATCAGTAATACGAGCAACTTGTCAATCGTTAAAAC
>JBFEWI010000138.1:0-4968 GCA_041546475.1 Sulfurovum sp. | reverse complement strand
TGCGTGCTGCTCAGTCAGACTATAACCAAAAAGTGACATGGGCAAAGTACCTTCCTGAAGTCTCTTTACAAGGGCAGTATACGGATGCAGATCTTAACCCACTGTTCGCGAGGCCCGGTCTTGAAGAAAAGTATTATACTTACGGTTTTACAGTTTCCATGCCATTGGATATCAACTCTTTTTCTGACATTGAGGCCAGTAAAGTCGAAAAGCTAAGGGCTGCAACAGAATTGCTTGACCGAAAAGAGACTGTCGGTGAAGAGTATGATTGGATCCATAACAGTTTAAGTATTTTGGATAAAAAGATCCTCTTGGCCCAAAAAGATGAAAAGGTCTACAACAGTCTCTATCGTTTAACGAAAAATCTTGCGGATGCAGGGGAGAAGACCACCTTTGATGCGGAGATCATGCATAACTCTATGCAGATCAGAAAGATAGATCAAAAAATATACCATATAGATAAACAACTGCAGTTGTTAAAACTGTATGTACGGATTGAGAATGCGATTTAGTGACTATATGAATGCGTGGCTTTACGGCGAAGAGGGCTACTATAAAAATTTTAAAGCAATAGGTAAATCCGGAGATTTCTATACCGCGGTCAGTACAAGCAGATTTTTTGGCGCAAGTATAGCAAATCATTTCTATGCGCTTTTGAAAGAGGGTAAGGCAGATAGATACGGATGGCTGATAGAGATAGGTGCACACCAGGGGTATCTCATCTGTGACATGATACAGTGGCTCTATACGTGTGACCCGACCTTGGTACAAACACTGAAGTTCGGTATCGTGGAACGCCAGCCTGAAGTACAAAAGGCGCAATTGGCTTACATAAAAGAGCGTTTCGGTGATGATGTGCAGATCACACATTTCAATGACATTGCAGAGGTGAAAGCAGCCTATGCTTTTGTGGTGGCCAATGAAATTTTCGATGCGTTTCCTTGCGAACTTTTAAAAGATGAAAAGATAGCGCTGGTAAAAGAACATCAGATTGAGTGGGTAGAAGCGCCTGAAGAGATGTTGAGCTGGGCCAAGAGACACCATTTAAAACAGGGGGAGATCGCCGTAGGCTATGAGGCATTTGCAGAAGAGATGGCAAAGGGTATAGAAAAATGTGATTTTGTCTCTTTTGATTACGGTGAAAAGTATGTTCGTAATGACTTCTCCATCCGTGTTTACAGGGCACATGAAACCTTTCCCCTGTTTGATGAAGCACTGATCTTGTCAGAATCCTATAAAAAAGATGACATCACCTATGATGTGAACTTCGGACATGTGAGTGAAGCATTTGCAGCAGCTGGTTTTGAAGAGGTCACTTATGAGACACAGGCACGGGCCTTAATACGTTTCGGGATCATTGATATTCTTGAAAGGTTTGCCAAACAGACAACGCAGGAAAGATATATGAGTGAAGCAGATAAGATAAAAACACTGATATCTCCCACTATGATGGGAGACAGGTTTAAACTGATACATTTCAGAAAGTAGCGTTTCTGCTATCGTGTTGCCTTGAGCATTTTACATCGTTTGATGGAAGCAGCTTCACTGCCGAACATCGCAGCATATTTATCAAACTTCTCCTGCGTGATCATAGCGATGCACTCTTCTTTGTCCATGGTATCTGGTGTGACATTGGCCATTTGCTCTTGTATTTCTGCTTTTTCGTTTTTCTTTGTATCTTTGGGATACATGTAGGCTGCATCAAAATTGGTATCATCCACTTCTTTTAGTTTTATTTTTTTATTTGGAGGGGGAGGAATATACGTTTGTTTCACAATATGAGGGGTATTTTGAACTTTATTCTCTACGCTAGGTTGGTCACATCCACCCAAGAGCATCAGAATAGCGATAGTGACGATGCTATATTTCATATCCACTCCTTTAGGTAATAATCATACGCTTATTGTAATATAATCCACCGATAATTACAATAATATTTTTAAAATCTAAAAGTTTGGGCGGGTCATTATTGGCTAATGACTGCAACGGCGATAGCAAACCCGCCATCATGACTGATGGAGAGCGAAGATGTCTTGATGGAGTGTATTTTTTGTGCTTCTTCACTGAGTCTGAATTCAGGTGCACCACGTGCGTTTTTGGTGATGATAATATCATGAAATGAGAGTTCACTGCCAATGCCGCACCCCAACGCTTTTGAGATAGCCTCTTTGGCTGCCCAAAACCCGGCGATTGATGCTGTCTTTTGTACAAGTGCAATCTCTTTCGGATTCAAAAAACGCTGTTTGAATCTATCTCCAAACTGTGCCAATGCTCTCTCTATTCTATGGATCTCTACGATATCTGTTCCTATTTTCATAGTGATATTATATCCATAGTTCTTTTACATCCACTCAACGACTTTAGAGACTTCATTGGCTACAAAACATTTAATATTCGTTTTTTCAATCGGTTTGTTGGGTATGACAGCTTTTGTAAACCCTTGTGTCTCGATCTCTTTGAGACGCTGCGTGAGTCCCGAGACTTCACGTATCTCTCCAGTAAGACTCACTTCGCCCAGAAAAAGTGTCTCTGCACTCAGTTTTCTGTCCCTATAGCTGCTTAAAATAGCCGCGATGATCGCAAGGTCGGCAGAAGGTTCATGGATCTTGATCCCTCCTGAGACATTGATAAAGACATCATAGGTACCAAGAGGTAGATCTAGTTTCTTTTCTAGCAGTGCCAAAAGCATACCCAGACGATTGTTGTCAAAACCGGTTGAGCTCCTTTTAGGATGCCCATAGGATTCAGAAACCAGTGCCTGTACCTCTACAATGATGGGGCGGCTTCCCTCCATGATAACCGTGAGTGCCGAACCAGACTGGAGATGGTCTTTGTTGAAAAATTTACCTGCCATACTTTTTGCATCGTTCAGCCCCTCTTTGTTCATTTCAAAGATACCCACTTCATTGGTTGCCCCAAAACGGTTTTTAAACCCACGCAGAAGACGAAGGTCAGAGTTCGTATCTCCCTCGAAATAGAGCACCGTATCTACCATATGTTCAAGGACCCTCGGACCTGCGATGGAACCATCTTTTGTGATATGCCCGATGATAAAAATAGGGATCTGCAAAGACTTTGCGATACGCATCAGCTCAAAAGTGATCGTACGTACCTGTGTGACCGAACCTGGGGCAGAGGGGTTTTCATCAGAGTAGAGGGTTTGTATGGAGTCAATGACGATAAGTTCATAGGCTTCGTTTCCGATCTCTGAGAGGACCGAACCAAGATTGATCTCGGGGAGCAGAAAAAGATTTTCATGGTTGGCTTCCAGTCTGTTGGCTCGAAGTTTTATCTGTCCGGCAGACTCTTCTCCCGAGACGTATAAAACCTTTTTTGATGCCCTTGCGAGGTTTCCTGCTATCTTGAGCAAAAGAGTGGATTTCCCTACACCCGGACTTCCTCCTATGAGGGTCAGTGAACCCGGGACAATACCTCCGCCCAGAACCAGGTCCAGTTCTTTGCTTCCTGAAGGAAAACGGACGATATTGTCTTCTTCTATCTGTGTGATCGGTTTTGCTTTGGGAAGAGATGAACCCGAAGCACTGGAACTTGAAGTCTCTTTCAAAAATTTGATCTGATCGGCACTTAGTTCGACCATGGTTTCCCATTGATCACAGGAAGTACATTTCCCCATCCATCTTGGAGATTGAAATCCACATGCCTGACATTCAAATAATGTTTTCTTCTTTGCCATGATTTACCTTCTATTCTATTGTGATGTGATTATAGGGGCAAATGATAGGAAAACTAAAAAAGATGTCATATTGACATCTTTTTTAGCCATTTCAATTTAAATCATGGTCCGATTGCAGGGTGGACATGTTCTTATATATGTGTATATTTTTTAACTCTTTTGGTTATAATTTCGGCATATATGAAGGAAACTTAGTGACACTCAATACAATTAAACAGCTTTTTTATGGTCTTTATCTGACAAACAGTTTTGGATATAGATTAAAAAAAATAAATGATCCTGCGGAAATAAAAAGAGTAAGACATGCCTATTCAGCGGCACAACTTAATGCTTTACATATTTCAGTAAAGATAGAAAATCCAGAGAAACTGCCTCAAAGTGGTCAATATCTTATAGTCATTAACCATAGAAGTATTATAGATCCTCCTATTGTAGAAGTGGCACTTGAAGATACAGAAATATTTGGTCCATGGATTTCAAAAAAAGAGCTTTATAACTCTTTTTTCTTTGGACTTTTTGTCCGCAATGCGGGCTCGATACTCTTGGACAGAGAAAAAAGCCAAATGAGTGGTTTTTTTGCTGAGACAAAAGAAGCAGTAAAACGTGGAGAATCCATTTTTATCTTTCCTGAAGGTACACGAAATAAAACTGACAGAGCGTTGACAACATTCAAAGAGGGGTCTCGCCTTATCGCTTTAAAAAACCGTTTACCTATATTGCCTTTATACATAAAAACAGATGCAAATAAGGCATTAAAGAATGCATTAAATGACAGTAAACTGGAACAAGAAGTGACTATTGTCATTGGAGATGTGATAGATTATAAAGAAAAAACAAGTCTTGAAACACTCTATCGTAAAATGTTCTCTCTTGAGGAAGAGAACAGCCTGCCTAAATAAAGATCTCGTCCAGGATCGTATTGATATACTCATTAGCCTTGAATTGAATAAGGTCCTTGGGCTGTTCACCCGTACCTATGTAAAAAATAGGCATTTTTAACTCATCTGCGATACTGAATACAGAACCACCTTTGGCTGTACCGTCAAGTTTTGTAATAATGATGCCATCAATCCCTATCATGTCATTAAATGCTTTTGCTTGGTTGATCGAGGAACTGCCTTGTGTACCATCAAGAATAAGCATTTTACGGTGTGGAGCACCATCAAGTGCCTTTCCTGCGACACGGATCATTTTTTTTAATTCTTCACTCAGGTTTGTTTGTGTGTGGAGTCTTCCTGCCGTGTCAATGATGATGTTATCATAACCTTTGGCTT
>JBFEWI010000034.1:0-11375 GCA_041546475.1 Sulfurovum sp. | reverse complement strand
GTTATTTCTTAAAGACATTTCCTAACATCCCCTTTATCGCTTCCTGGAGATCGGCAGGATATACAACGAATTTAGAGTTTGGACTTTTGCTCATCTCTTCAAGTGTACTGATGTAACGGTCACCAAGAAGGAACATTGCCGGGAGTTCATTATCTTTGATGTTTTGTGTGATGATGTTGATCGCTTCACCTGAAGCATTGGCTAGAGCGATCTGCGCCTGTGCTTCTCTTTTAGCTGCTTCCAGTTTACCGTCTGCTTCCAAAATGGCAGCATTTTTGTTACCCTCTGCTGTAGTTTCAATAGCACGTCTTTCTCTCTCTGCAGCTGCTTGTCTCTCCATAGAATCCTGCATCGACTCACTTGGATTGATATCCTGTATCTCGACAGACTTCACTGTAACACCCCAGTCTGCTACATCATCGATGATAGAGTCTTTAAGTTTGGTTTTGATGTGTTCACGGTTGGAGAGTGCTTCATCCAGGTCCATTTCACCGAGGATAGAACGAAGTGTAGTCATGACCAGCTGCTGTATCGCAGTACGGAAATCCTCGATACCGTAGATCGCATCACGAGGATTGGTCACACGCGCAAAGGTAACAGCGTTAGTATGTATAACAGCATTATCTTTTGTGATGACCTCTTGTTCGGGGATATCAAGAATGAGGTCACGGGTAGAGACACGCTCACGGATCGCTTCAATATAAGGGATGATGAGGTTTAGACCAGGTGTAAGCGTACGGCTGAACTTACCCAAACGTTCTACGACCCACTCTTCACCCTGGGGTACGATATTGATCCCTTTATAGAGGGTAACGATGAGTGCGATGACCAAAATAATGACGATATTCAATATTTCCATTTATTTTTCCTTGCGTTAGTTTTTAGTTAAAGGTTCAACTTCTATGAGTTGTCCATTGATCTGTACGATCTTTACACGTGTGCCTTTGTCCAGGTCTACTTTTGATATGGCATGCCAGGAGGTATTTCCAAGGACAGGTGTGTCAAAAGTGACTTTCCCTCTGCTGTGGGGTTGTATATCTTCCATGACCACACCTAAAGTATCGAGTCTGTAGTTTGACTGCCCGCTCTCTGTTACAGGTTGCTCTCTAAACCACTTGAACCATGCAGCAATGACAAGTATAGAAAGTATCATCCAGATGGTGAGTTCAACGGTAAACGAGGTCTCTATAAACATGTCCAGTATACCTACTGCAATGGCAGCGATACCCAACCCGAGTATAAAAAATGTACCCAAGGTCATATCCCAAATAAGCAATGCTATACCAAGAACGATCCAGTGCCACCACAAAATAGTTTCGTTGAGAAATTCGATCAAATTCACTCCTTTCCAATATGAGGATTTATTATAGCATAAAAGACAATTGTAGATAAAATTTACGATAATAAGTATTAATTGGGTATAATCGCGAAAATTTTCGTACTTCGTACATCAAGGATAATAAATGTCAACTTTAAATGTATATTATGACAAAGACTGTGATATCAACATCATAAAGTCAAAAACAGTAGCAATGATCGGTTTCGGTTCACAAGGACATGCGCATGCAGAAAACCTTAGAGATTCAGGTGTAAATGTTGTTATTGGTGTAAGAGAAGGCGGTTCTTCTTGGAAAAAAGCTGCGGCTAAAGATTTTGAAGTACTTTCTGTTGCAGATGCTACAGCAAAAGCGGATGTAGTTATGATCCTTCTTCCGGATGAAAACCAAGCTGAGATCTATAAAAATGAGATCGAGCCAAACCTTAAAGAGGGTGCGACTATCGCATTTGGACACGGATTTAACATTCACTACGGAAGAATCATTCCAAGAGCAGATATCAATGTTACAATGATCGCGCCTAAAGCACCAGGGCACACTGTACGTTCTGAATTTGTAAGAGGTGGTGGTATCCCGGATCTTATCGCTGTTGGTCAAAACCCAAGCGGTACAACAAAAGAGTTGGCACTCTCTTATGCATCAGCGATCGGTGGTGGTAGAACAGCGATCATCGAAACGACTTTCAAAGATGAAACTGAAACAGACCTTTTCGGTGAGCAGGCAGTACTTTGTGGTGGTACAGCAGCATTGGTACAAGCTGGTTTTGAAACATTGACTGAAGCTGGTTATGCTCCGGAACTTGCATACTTTGAATGTCTTCATGAGCTTAAGCTTATCGTTGACCTTATGTTCGAAGGTGGAATCGCTGATATGAGATACTCTATCTCTAACACAGCTGAGTATGGTGACTATGTTTCTGGTAAGAGAGTGATCAACGCTGAGTCAAAACAAGCGATGAAAGATATCCTAAAAGAGATCCAATACGGTAGATTTGCAAAAGACTTTATCCTTTAAGGTCAAGTAGGATACCCAAGAATGAATGCTGAGCGTAACAATGACAAAGATAAACTCATTACGCAAACAGGTAACAAGCTTCGTGCAATGATGCCGTGGATCTCAGCGAACAAGATCGTAGACCAAGAAACTAACTAATCTTTTCGTCAATTTGCATCCATCTTTGAATGATGGGTGCAGTCTGCTACATTTAGTAGCCTCCTTTACCCAAACATTCAAACCTGAATACAACTTAACAAAAATATATACTTTCTCAGTTGATGTAAATGAACAATATTCAGTTCGTTTATTTCTTTCTCTTTTTCTTTACCCCTGTAAATTTTATATCCCGTTCTTAATGCTACTTTGTTACAATAGCTGAAATTTAAAAACCAGTGGAATTCATGGCAAATCAATCCAAAAAAACAACTACGAGAACTACTCCCAGAAAAAAACCTGCAAAAAAGCGTAGACGTAAAAAAAGTACCAAAGGCGCTACCTTCAAAAAAAGTCTTTTGATCGTTCTAGGTGTGTTTTTGATGATAGCAATGGTGGTGTTTGGATATTTCCTGGGGCAGCGTGATCTGGTAAATACCCAAAGGCCCACAACACAGGGCCATAAGACAGAGTCATCGTACACTACAAAAAAACTTTTAGAGGATCTCTCAAAGATCAAAACAGAAAAAACTCGTGAAAAAAAACAGGAGGTCGTTGTTCAAAAAGCAGTGAAGAGAGAAAAAAGCACTGCTGTAAAACCTGCATTGAAAAAAGAGGTGATTGAAGAGAAGATCGTTACAAAAGAGGAGCCTTCAAAGAACACGACCACTCAAACTATGATCTCTTCAGACAAGATGCAAAAGCCAAAACTGGTGATCATTATAGATGATGTCTCTACAAGAGATCAGCTTAAGCGTATACAGTCTACAGGTATCAAACTCACCCCATCCATTTTTCCTCCATCGCAGCGTTCCAGATATTCACACAGATTGGCAAAAGGATTGGCACATTATATGATCCACTTGCCGATGGAGTCAGGCACTGCGAAGTTTAACACACAGAGCAAAACACTTATGACAACTTTTGACAAAGCGCAGATAGATGCCCGAGTGGAAGAGCTTCGAGCACTTTTCCCGACGGCACGTTATATCAACAACCATACAGGTTCAGTCTTTACTGACAATTATGTAGCAATGCGAACACTTTACAGTGCACTTCGCAAAGAAGGTTTCTTCTTTGTGGACAGCCGGACGATCGCTTCGACCAAAGTACCCATGATAGGGAAAGAATTCGGTGATGCTTATGTGGCGAGGGATGTGTTTATAGACAATCAACAGAGTGTACCGTATATTCATCAACAGCTTCAAAAGGCAGTGAAAAAGGCAAAGAAAAGAGGCCATGCTATCGCGATAGGGCATCCGCACCCAACGACCATGAAAGCACTCTCAAGTACAGGAGCTATTTTTAACGAGGTAGAAGTGGTATATATAGATGAACTCTATCAATAATATGCACCCCAAGGTTATTCCCTCCTTTTAGTCAGGGCACACTATGGATTGCCGTACGTTTTTCAAAAGTATGACAATATGTAATATTTTTAATGCCGGGTACACCACTATGATATCATGGGTGTAAAAAGGCACCCTATGAGTCAGATACTCACCCAACATATACCCGCTTTGGAGGGAATGAAGAGGTATCCTTCCACACTCTTTTATAAGGGGGATCTGGATCTGCTGCAGCGGCCCAAAGTCTCCATTGTAGGTACGAGACGACCCTCGAACTATACACGACACTCTACCTATATGCTTGCCAATGCTTTAGCCAAACGGGGTGTGTGCGTGGTCAGCGGTGCAGCGATGGGAGTCGATACGATCGCACACACCGGTGCAGGAGAAGAGAATACCATCGCAGTGGTAGCAAATGGATTGGATATACACTACCCTGCAGTCAATCAGGGGTTGATAGCAGGTATAGAGACCAATGGACTGGTACTGAGCCAGTTCAATGACGGTTTTAGGGCAACAGGATGGAGTTTTGTGGTACGAAATGAGCTCGTCGTTGCACTTGGAGATATACTAATCGTTACAGAGGCAGATCTCAATAGTGGTTCCATGCGTTCTATAGAGTATGCTTTAAAGATGGGTAAAGAGATCTTTGTGCTTCCCCAAAGACTTGACGAAAGTTTGGGGACGAACCAGTTGTTACATACTAAGAAGGCTACTGCCATACACAATATAGAAGCCTTTGCCTCTACCTTCGGGCAGGTCGCTGATGTTGGGGTGGAAAAAGATGATTTTTTTTATTTTTGCCAAAAGTCACCTACATTTGATGAGAGTATTAAAAAATTTGGTGACAGGGTGTATGAAGCAGAGCTTGAAGGGATCATTACGATACAAAATGGTATCGTAAGATTGTCTTAGTGAATGATACCCTGTATCAAGCGTGTTTGCTTATTTGGCTGTTTTGGAAAGTTGTGAGATGAGTTCTTCGAGTGATGATTCTGGAAGCATACCTGCCTGTACAAACTGTACGTCACCTTTTGTGTCCATGGCCACCAAGAAAGGAATTCCTCCTCTCCATTGCGCCCTTTGCTGAATGTAGTTTACCAGTTCAGGTGCTTTCTCTTCGGAGACTACAATATAGTTCATCCCTTTCTCTTTTGCAAAGGCTTTGACCTCTTCATGGGTATAGCCTTGTACTTCTATAGAGACAATGGCCAGTGTGTCTTTATATTTTTCTTGAAGCTTGATCAAATGTGGAATTGAAGCAAGGCAAGGAGGGCATTTATGTCCGAAGAATTCTAAAAATATGACTTTCCCTTCAAGACCTTTAATGTTGAGTCCCTGCTCTGTACCAGATACTTCATAGGTTTTCCCCGTGATGTCGGTCATAGTCATTTCTGCCATATATCTTTTATCTTCAGCTGCTTGCGTATAGGTGAAGAGTGACATGAGTAGCAGGGATATGGTGAATATTTTTTTCATAAAATGTACCTTTATAGATGATTTTATAGATTATACACTATGAAGATGTAAAAATCGTGTAATTGCTTTGAATTATGTAAAAGAATTTTTCAAAGAGCATCATTGTATGTAAAAGGGGAGGGAAAAATGAAATGAAAAATAGACCTTAAAAATATCAGGGGAGAGAGGTCTATCTCTTCATGATGCTCTTGTAAAAGTATTATAGTTATATAAGGTTAACTGAACACTAATAGAAGTTAATATTATAGATAAAAGGTAAAAGAAATGTGGTTTTCAAAGAGCATCTTTGGAACAGAGGAGAAAATGTTTTTAAAAGGAGTCCTAAAATACTTTGTAAAAGGGAGGGGGAAGATTTTAGGTTCCTGTCCCTCGATGCTCTTGTAAATGAAGTGTAATACAGGAAGGTTAACCGTATGCAAATAAAGAGTAGTTACACTATAATAGTGAGCTTAGATAAAGGATATGTTTGATGATAAAAAAAGTTTTACTGCTGTGTCTGTTGTTCTGTACGTATGCATGGACACAAGAGTTGGCACTTGAAAAAAGAATTGGCCAAATGCTTATGGTCGGTTTTCATGGCACACATGCACCTAAAGAGAGTCAGATCTGTAAAGATATAGAAAACTATAACCTCGGAGCAGTGATCTTGTTTGACTATAACCCGGTGGATAAAAATCAGCCGAAGAACATTGCCACAAAAAAACAGTTGGCCGCACTGACCAAAGAACTGCAGGCATGCAGCAGTGATGGGAAACTGCTCATCGCAGTAGACCAGGAGGGAGGGAAGGTGCAAAGACTGAAGAGAAAATACGGCTTTTACGGCAAATTCCCCAAAGCTTCAGATGTCATCAAAATGGATCAAAGCAAAATCAAAGAGACCTATACAAAAATGAGTGAGGAACTCAGCAGTGTAGGGGTCAATTACGATCTTGCTCCTGTAGTGGATCTGGATATCAACAGGAAAAACCATGTGATCCACGGCTTAGGGCGCTCCTTTGGCAAGGACCCTAAAGTCGTAACCGCATATGCTTCTACATTTATCGATGCCATGCACAGCAATGGTGTACTTACTTCCATTAAGCATTTCCCTGGACACGGCTCTTCGGTCGGTGATACACATAAAGGTTTTGTGGATGTTACGAACCTTTGGAAGGAAATCGAATTGGAACCGTACAGGCTTTTAAAAGAGAAAGCCGATACAGTCATGGTCGCCCATGTTTTTAACCAAAAGATAGATGCCACATACCCCGCAAGTCTCTCCTACAAGACGATCACCAAGCTGTTACGCTGGAGACTGGGATATCATGGTGTGGTCATCACAGATGATCTTCAAATGGGTGCGATCAGTCAAAAGTATGGTTTAAAAAACACACTCAAACTGGCGATCAATGCAGGAGATGACATCTTGCTGATAGGGAACCAGCTTGACCCCAAAAGAACGGTCACTACAAAAACACTGGTTGGGACCATCAAATCATTGGTTCAAAGCGGAGAGGTGACAGAAGAGAGTATCAACAAAGCATACAAGCGAATTCAGGGATTAAAGAAACGGCTTTAGGTTTTACTTTTCAAGCCATCGTTCCAAAATGATCTTTGCAGCAATGGAATCGAGTTTCCCGTCTTTTTTGTGTCTGAACTGGCCCATCGTGAGTTCTTTGGCTTCAATACTGGAACTCTGTTCATCCTGATAATCCACTTCTATATCCAGATCAAGCAGTGAAACAAAATGTCTGATACGTCGTTCCATCTCTTCAGAACTTTGGGCATCTTTCGGCAGGCCGACGATGAGTTTTTCTATCTCCCACTCTTCTAAAAATTTTTTGAGATCTCTTGCAGCCTGGTTACGGTTTTTTCGCAGGATGGCATTTTGGGGTAAAACGATACTCCCATCCAGGCAGATCGCCACACCGATACGTTTAAGTCCTACATCTATACTGGCTAATTTCATAGTGAAATTGTACCCAAACTTTACTCAGCTTCTCTAATGGTTATATGCATCTATAATGTATCACAATTGCACTCTCTTGTCCGGGTTTGTCATAATATAAATTATAATACTTCTGAATAAGTAAAAAAATAAAATCCTTCGATAGAATTGTAGTAGGGAAATGTCAGCATGGAGAGTATTAAATTATGGGAATAAGGTAATATCGTATGGATTGGAACAAAATAAGTATGGTCATTGTAGGTTTAAGCACTATAAGTTATGCGCAGATAGACCAGGGTTCAGAATCTGAAATATTCTGGGTATGGATCGCTCTTTTCGCTCTGGGAATCGTGGGTATCGCTATATTGTTTATTACATCCTACCAGACACAGAAGTTGAAACAGTTACATAAGACCATGTTCGAGAAACAGTTAGAGATGGAAAGAAATCAAAATCTCCTGCTTGCCAATATGAGTGAAAATGTCCATAATATCGCGAAACAGACACTCGAAGAGAGCCATCAACCTTCCAAATCATCTGAGAACGAAGATACCGCTCTACTAAATGTTGAAAGCAGACTTTTAGATGTTACCAATGATCTTTTGGATTTTCTCAGGTTAAAATCAAAACAGGTTGAGATCGTCAATGAAGCGTTCAATATTAATAACGTACTGAATGAAGTGTCAGGATCTATATGCTCACAATTTTTGGGTAGTAAGACCGAACTTATTTTTGATATACATAAAGATGTTCCGCGGCACTTGGTAGGTGACTCTCTGCATTTAGGTCAATCACTCAAAAGTATACTTGAGTACCTGATGGGACAAGTGGATCTGGATGAAGTGAAACTGGAAGTTTCCATGTGCGGTTCATCTGAAAAAGAAGTAGAATTACAGTTCCAATTCACTGATAAGGGAAGTGGGATAGACCCTAAAACTCTGGAAAGTCTTTTTATACCTTATTATGATGTCGATACGGGTAAATATGTAGGTTTGGGTCTTTTTGTTGCCAATGCATTGGTGGATATGATGAAAGGAAAACTCACAGTAGAGAGTATAGTAGAAAAAGGGAGTACCTTTACACTGACCCTGCCTTTTGACATAGTGAACAAGTCCGATCAGAGAAGATACCGCCTGCCTGAGAAAACATTGATAGAGAAAAAGGTAATGATCGTTGATAGTAATTATAATTCAGCACTGGCTGTCAAAAGAATGTTCGCTTATTTCAGACATGAGGTGACGGTCCTTTCCAAAAACGAATTCATGAAAACCATGCCTAACCTTTCCGCTTTTGATATCATCATTTTAGATGAAGATCTCTTCGATATCAGATTAAATGAGTATCTCAATACCATCAAGGCGGACAAAGACCTGAAAGTGATCGCACTTCACTCACTGCTTGTATCCAATCAAAATAAAATTGAGGATGAGGTGATCGATGCACACCTCTTTAAACCACTCAATCAAGAGCGTGTTTTTGAAATGATCATCAATATGTATGATATTAACATACCAGCATATGAAGAAGAGAAAGATGAAACAAAACAGATACAAACCTACAGAAAAGATATAGTCGAGACAAAAGGTGTCACGCAACACTCTTTTAAAACTTTTTCCGGAAAAAATGTTCTTTTGGTAGAAGACAACCTTATTAATCAGAAAGTACTGCTTAACCTGTTGCATCTTTCCGAAATGAATATCAGTGTTGCCAATAACGGACGAGAAGCAGTTGAAATGGTGAAGGAGCGTGAGATGCCGTTTGATCTCGTGCTTATGGATATCAATATGCCGATCATGGATGGTTTTTCAGCAACACAAACGATACGTCTTGAGAGCGAGTATGATGCGATGCCTATCGTTGCCTTTACAGCACTGGTCTTGGAGAGCGAAATAGACAAGATGTTCAATTGCGGTATCAATGCATTTTTGGCAAAACCGCTCAGTATAGGGAAGCTCTATACGATATTCTCTCTTTATCTTGGTGATGCAGACTCTGCGAAGAAGGAAGTTGCGCCCAAAGAGACCCTTAGTTATCAAGGGATCAATATTAATGAGGGTATCACCCATGCCAATAACAGTGAAGCACTTTATCGCGAAATACTAAAAGAGTTTACGACTGCCTATGGTACCAGTGATGAGATCTTTACCAAGTTGATAAAAGAACACCGATATGAACAGGTAAAGATGCTATGTATAGATATGAGAGGATTGACAGGTGCTATCGGTGCAGAGGATATGCATGCGCTGATCAATGATATACTACATCAGATCCTCTACAAGAAGTATGATCTACTGGCCAATTATGACGAGAAGTATAAATCAGAGATACAAACACTGAATCGTTCTATCGAGCAGTATATTGCAGCCGCTTGATCACTGCTCTCCTTAACGGATCTCTGCAATAAACGCATCTTTTTGGATCTGTGTTCGGATATGTTCCAAAAGGCTTACTGCATCGGATCTCTGTCTGTAGGGCCCTATAAGCAGTTTGGTGACCTCTTTGCCATGAAGAGGAAATGCGATGAGCTTATAGTGGTATCCCGCTCTTGTAATTCTATGAATCAAAGTACTCTTCGGCTTTCCGGAGAAGGAACCCACCTGTACATAAAAGTTGCCTAAGTCATGTTTCTGAGTAATTTTAGGCAAAGTCGTGACGGGAGGAACTTTTGCTTTTAAAGCCTCTTTTGTTCTCCAGGATTTGGTATCGTCCATTGCGATCTTTTCTTTGGAAGCAGGTAGATATCTTCGGCAGATACGCAGTCTTTTTTTATAATAGGGTGAAGTATTGAGATTGGAATAGACGATCTCTTGTTCGGTGGTGCTTGCATGGGTGAACCAGCCGTTACCCAGGTACATCCCTACATGGGTAATATTGCCTTTGGGATATTTGTCCATGTCAAAGAAGATCAGGTCACCATAGACCAGCTCATGCATTTTGATCATCTTTCCGTTTTTTGCCTGCTCTCTGGCAACACGGGGTATCTCTATACCCATACTGCCGTACAGATAGTAGGTGAATCCCGAACAATCAAACTGATCGGGTCCTTCCTCAGCCCACACATAGGGCTTTCCCTGGAGTTCTTTCACCATTTTGTCAAGATTTTTTTTACTGGGTTCGTACTTTACCATAGGTTTATGGATCTCATAATTGGGATTTCTTGGATGAGGATCAGGTTTGCATCCATTGAGCAGCAGTAAGAGTGTCAAGGTGGAGGAGAGAGAGGTGATCGCTTTCATGGTTTCAGTGATAGATATGTCCATTGAAATTCACTTGATCAACGTTTTAGCTCGGCACAGCTTTTTTAGGCAGTTTCATACCTGGCTGCCAAGGTGTCGTATAACGTGAAGTCGTAATTTCCATCTTTTGTAAGGGAACATCACAATTCATATATTTGGCACGTTCATCTTCACTCAAATAGCGTTTACATTCTTTCATACGTTTGAAGTAGATGGGTTCTTTGTCAAAATGGCTGACTGTGACCTTTCTATCTTTACTGCTGGCATGTGCGAACCATCCATCTCCAAGATAGATACCTACATGATTGATCCTTTTGCTTCTTTTGTTCGGAGAACCAAAGAAGATGAGATCGCCGTAATAGAGGTTCTTGAATTTCACCTTTTTACCCATTTTTGCCTGTTCTCTGGCTACACGGGGGATCTCTATTCCCATTGATCCGTAAATATTATAGGTGAGCCCTGAACAATCAAAGGCATAAGGCCCTTCTTCTGCCCAGACGTAAGGTTTTCCAAGGTAAGAGTAGAGCAGATCTTGAATGTTATTTCTGTTGGGAGTACAGGTTTTTTCAGGTTTGATGATGTCGTAGTTGGGGTAGTTGTAGGGTTTCTTCTGCGCACACCCGTTCAATAGAATAAGGGTTGAAATGAACAGTAAAATGTATTCCCATCTAACTCTCATAGGTACACCTTTCTACAATATTAACATCGCATCCCCATAGGAAAAAAACCGATATTTTTTCTCTATGGCTTCTTGATATAAGTCTAACGTTTTTTTTCTTCCGATAAAAGAAGAGACAAGCATGATCAGTGTGCTTTTAGGTAAATGAAAATTGGTGAGTAGATAGGTGACTCTTTGGGGCGGATTGGAAGGATTTAAGAAAAGGTCACACTCCCCGTG
>JBFEWI010000237.1:0-2254 GCA_041546475.1 Sulfurovum sp. | reverse complement strand
TATCATAGACGAGTTCGATCTTTTTGTCACATCAAGCAGAGAAGAAAGACCACAAGAGTTCAATGTGAATGATTTTATTCTGGATGAACTTCCAAAAGAGACACAAGAAGAGACACAAGTGGGAACAAAACAGGTGGACCATAGTGCTTTTGATGCCCTTCTCAATATTGACGCGGAGCAAGTACTGACTGACAATATTGCATTGGATATTGAAGAGACTTCAACAGATACATTCTTTGAATCCACTCAAGAGACAGAACCGATAGACAAAGATACTTTTTTTGATACGGATACGGATTTTGATACGGAAGAGCATGAAGAAGCACCGGTCATAGAAGAGCCTATGCCCCAAGAGAATGAGACATTCATAACAAGAGAGATGCCTTCGAAAGAGGAACTTCTTAAAGAGCTCAAACCTGCGATAAAATCCGAAGAAGAAACAGGTTCACAACCATATAAAGCGATCCCTTACATTGCTCAGAAACTTAACAGTATGAAAAAACAGTATCCGCCGAAAGAAAGAACCTATGAAAAGTTTGACTCTGTAGAAAACCTCTTAAGAAAGATCTCTCAGGGAGGTTATACCGAAGAGGAGATAGAAGAGACACTCGCCTATATCAAAAAGTTAAGTGAAGAGGGCAAAGAGACTGAAGCTGCACAACTCCTGCTTCTCTGTGCTGCCACAGAATCCAAGTTTGCACAATTCATGCTGGCCAGAGAACTCTTTAAAGGTGTTTTACTTACACAGGACAGGCCTGAAGCCTTTACGCAGATGTATAGTTTAGCCCTTGAAGATTACCCCGAAGCACTCTGTGACATGGCACAATTTTATGAACACGGTATAGAGACAGACCAAGATAAAAAAAAGGCTGAACAATTCTACAAAGAAGCGATGGAGTTTGGTATCAAACGCGCCGAAAAACACTATCAACGTTTACGAAAAGAAAACCGACGTTTCTTTAAAAGGTAAGCTTACCTAGCTACCTTTTTTACCCCTTCATAAGCAACCTCAATCATTTTGTCGATCTCTTCATAAGAGATGACATACGGAGGCATAAAATAGATGATATGTCCCAGTGGTCTGAGCAGTACCCCCTGCGTTAAGGCATATTTGTAGATCTTTACTCCTATACGTTCAGTGGTTTCGTAACCCTTTAACTCTATAGCAGTGACCATCCCCTGCTGTCGTATCTCTTTCACATTAGGTAAGTCAGAAAATTTCTCCAACGCTTCCAGGATATATCTGCTTTTCTTTTCATTCTCGCCTATGATATCATTCTGTTCAAATATCTCCAGAGTTGCCAGGGCAGCAGCACAGGCCAAAGGATTCCCCGTATAGCTGTGCGAATGCAAAAAGGCTTTATACTCATTATAGTCACAGTAAAAAGCCTGATAGACATCGTTGGTTGTCATGACCACAGAAAGTGCCAAATACCCACCTGTCAAAGCTTTAGAGAGGGTCATAAAATCAGGAGAGATCTCTGCATGGTCACAGGCAAACATCTTTCCTGTACGTCCAAACCCGGTCATGATCTCATCCGCGATGAGATGCACGCCATACTGTTGTGTCAATGCCCTTGCACCCGAAAGATAGTCAGGATGGTACATATGCATCCCTCCGGCACCCTGAATCAGAGGTTCAACGATAAACGCCGCTATCTCATCGGATTTCTCTTTGAGGACCTCTTCCAATGCCTGCAGTGCCTCTTTGGCAGACTCTACACTTTGGTCTTTGGGTACAGGGACTTGCATATTGGCGATGAGCAGCGGTTCATAGGTGTCTTTATAGAGTTCGACATCCCCTACGCTCAATGCACCGATCGTCTCCCCGTGATAAGAGTTTGTCAATGAAAGGAAAAGTGCTTTACGCTTTCCCCTGTTGAGATGATAATGGTAACTCATTTTCAGTGCTGCTTCCACTGCAGACGAGCCGTTATCCACATAAAAAACTTTTTCCAGGTTTTCAGGCGTCATATTGACAAGTTTATGTGCTAGCTCTATAGCCGGTTCATGCGTGAACCCCGCCAGAAGAACATGTTCCAATGTGTCAAGCTGAGCTTTGATCTTGTTGTTGATCGTTTCATTTGCGTGCCCAAAGATATTGACCCACCAAGAACTGACTGCATCGATATAACGATTACCTTCAAAGTCATAAAGATAGACACCTTTCCCAGACTTTATTGGGACCAATGGCAAAGTTTCATGGTCCTTCATTTGTGTACATGGATGCCATATCACTTCCAAGTCTCGTTGC
>JBFEWI010000059.1:0-9132 GCA_041546475.1 Sulfurovum sp. | reverse complement strand
TTTTCAATCATACTTCATCCTTTTATATTTTAAGGCTATTTATAGCTATAACCTAATTATATGATAGAACAAAAAGACTTTTATTTCTCTAAAACCGCTTCTTTATCAGATAAGGATGATTGGCATGTTTTTATATATAAAATCAGATAACCGACTATGGCAGAAAGAAATGATCCGAGCAGGATGGCCAACTTGTCTGCATAATGGTATATTTGCGTATCATTATAGGCCAGAGTGTCTACAAAAAGACTCATGGTAAAACCTATCCCTGTCAATACACTGACTCCATACATTAAAGCCCAGTTGCTTCCTTGTGGTAAAGAGGCAAGTCCCATCTTTATGGCCAGCCAAGAGAAACCGAATACACCCACTTGCTTACCGATAAAAAGACCAAGCATGATCCCTAACGGTACAGGACCGGCCATCTCTTCTATGGAGATACCTTGGAGATCCACACCGGCATTCACAAAAGCAAAAAGAGGCAGGATCATATAGGCTACCCAATTATGGAGGTCATACTCCATCTCTTTTGCCATGGAAAAGTGATTGCCCTCTTTGTCTTTGGAAGAGAGAGGGATCATAAAAGCAAGTGCAACTCCTGCAAGTGTGGCATGTACGCCTGACTTCAGTACGGAAACCCATAGAATGATCCCTACGACGATATAGGCTGATTTAATGGCTACATGCATACGGTTCATAATGAAAAGTGCCATAAGTGCGATCGCGGCAATAGTGATAGACGTGGTTGAAAGTTCACTGGTATAAAAGAATGCAATGATCAAAATAGCCCCCAAGTCATCAATAATAGCCAGTGCCATCAAAAATACTTTTAAAGAGACAGGAACCCTTTTCCCCAGCAGAGACAAGATACCTAACGCAAATGCTATATCTGTGGCAGTTGGGATCGCCCATCCGTTCATAGAAAAATCTTCACCTCTATTGAATGCGATAAAGATCAAAGCAGGTACTATCATTCCACCTAATGCTGCGATACCCGGTAAGGTGATCTGTGAAAAAGAAGAGAGATGTCCTTCTTTGACCTCACGCTTGATCTCAAGACCTATCACCAGAAAGAAGACTGCCATGAGACCGTCATTGACCCATAAAAGAAGAGGTTTGGCTATCTGGAGATCTCCAAAGCGTATTTCAACAGGCGTATGTAGGAAACTTGTATAGAATGTGGACATAAAAGAGTTTTCCAGAAGCAGTGCTAATAGTGTGGCAATAATCAGTAAAATACCTGCTGCTGATTCTTTTTTGATGAAATCCTGAAGAAACTGTGTGAACATGATTTTAACCCTCTGTTATAAATTTCATTATTCTAACTAAAATTTACTAATCAAAATAAATAGCAGGTTAATATTGACAATTATATGAGAATGAACTAGAATAAGAACAAAGGAGTTACCGCATGAAAAAGAACATAGAAGAAGTGATAGAGCATGTACAGAGATCCACTAAAGTATCTGAAGAGAATAAACCATTGATCTTAGAGAAACTAAAAGAGTGGAAAGAAGAAGATGAGGCCATTGCAGAGGTCTCTGTACGGTTTGAAAACTGGTGGATGGAGATGGAACCTATCTTTGCTGAACTGGGTTGGATATAATTTGGTGGAACTCTATACACAATATACCTATGAAAAAAGGTGGCAGAAGACCAGTGAGAAAGATGCACTGCGTATGATAGCAGAAGAGATGCCTGAAACAGATGCCCAGGCTACGCTGAAGTATATTATCTCGCAGATAGAAAAAGGAAAGGTCATTACACTGGGTGAGTGCAGATTTAGTTCTAAACCTGTATAATAATTTATTTAAATTATCTGGTTTTATACATATATTTTAATCTTAATGGAGGACTCCATGAAAAATTTTATGAGTGAGGTCGCTGTTCTTTTTTCGTATCCTAAAAATCTTGTCATCTTAGCCATTAGATTGATATTGGCATATGGTTTTGCTACACCGGCTCTACTTAAGATCAACAATCTAGAAGACACTGTAACATGGTTTGACAGTATGTCTATACCTTTACCCATATTATCAACCTATCTCGTTTCAAGTATAGAAACCATGGGGATTGTCCTTTTATTCTTGGGACTCTTTACACGTTATATCTCTCTATTACTTTCATGTGTGATGTTGGGTGCCATATTTTTCGTTCATATAGAAAATGGATTTTCTGTTGCAAATAATGGATTTGAGATCCCTCTTTACTATTTTCTTTTTCTTGTGTTTCTGGCCTTTTTTGGTGGAGGAAAATATAGTTTGGACAGAGTATTGTTCAAGGATGGTCTAAATGTCTAAAGAAGATCTGTTCTCCTATTTCCCCCTGTTTTCTGCAGACTGGGGTGTGTTCATTAAAATTTTACTGATCATATTGGTTCTAGTGCTTATCAATATCGCCATTTATGATAGATTTATACAAAGAAAAAACCAGCTTCTGATCAACTTCCCGCTTATAGGGCGGATGAGATATATTTTTTATATGCTGCGAAATCCAATGCGTCAATATTTCGGGGATGAAACATTTTATGATTCTTTTGAGAAGATCGATTGGATCAATAAGGTTTCACACGGAGAAAACCCCTATTTGTCGTTCTCTCCTTCAAATCCTTACGGTAATCAAAAAGCACTTTTTAGACATGCCAATTTTGTCAATGAACTACATGAAGTACAGGCTGACTTTTCTGTACGTTTCGGGGAAAACAGGAAAATACCCTTTGAGAGCAAAAGTATCATAGGCAGATCGGCTATGAGTGACGGAGCGGTCTCACCGGAGGGAACACGGGCTTATGCCCGTGGTGCTTTTAATGGACAATTTCCCATCAATACTGGGGAGGGCGGTCTGACCTCCAACTTCCTTGCCACTCTCAAGCTCAAGGATTGTGAGAGTTCTTATCTTGAGATGAAAGAGGGAACATGGTTCGCCAAGTCAATCTATAGGATCATGAGATTCTTTACCAACAGAGAAGTTTCTCAACGCCTTTATAGAAAAATGGTTGTACGACAAAAAGATAGAGGTTCTTTTATTTTTGATAGAAATAGATTGGTCTATTTCAGAATTAACTGGCATAGCCCTTTAGAGTCATTCCCGGAAACCATAACCGAAGGAATACCAGATATTACGTTCCAGATGGGAAGTGGTCTATATGGTGTAAGGGATGAAGAGGGGAATTTCAGTGATGATCTTTACCAAAAGGTAATGCGTTTCTGCCGTATGACCGAAGTAAAACTGGCACAGGGAGCAAAACAGACGGGAGGTAAGCTGCTTGCAACGAAGGTCAGTGATGATATCGCCTACTACAGAGGTGTTCCTGCACATAAAGACCTTGTAAGCCCTAACCGTTTTCCTTATGCTACCGATATGGAGACATTTTTTGACTTTATTGAACACTTACAGAAGCTATCCGATAAACCTGTAGGTTTTAAGATCGTTATCTCATCTAGAGAGAATTTTGAAACCTATGCGAAAGCGCTGAAAAAGAGAGTCTCAGAGGGAAAAGATATTGCAGATTTCATTACAATAGATGGTGGTGACGGCGGTTCTGCTACTGCACCGCTTGAGATGATGAGTAAAATAGGTCTACCGATACGTGAAGCACTGCTTATAGTCAATCAAGTGCTCAATGAGTATGAACTTAGAGAGCATATTAAGATCATAGCCAGCGAAAAGGTACTGACACCTGATGATGTCGTGGATCTGCTTTGCCATGGTGCTGATTTTATCAATATCGCCAGAGGCTTCATGATCGCTGCAGGCTGCATACGAGCCAGGGAGTGTAGCGGTGCGAACGGAAGGGACTGTCCTGTAGGGCTCAATACCATGAATGAAGCCAAAAGAAGTAAATATCTTGTCATTGAAAAATCAAAACACATCGCATTCTACCATCATCAACTTCTTCATGGTGTACGTACAATGCTTGCCGTGATGGGCAAAAGACACATTGATGAGCTCAGCATGGATGATGTCATAGTGCGTTCTATAAAAGAAGAGGAGAATCTACCATACTGTTCAACTAAAGCATAAAAACTGCCTCTCAAGAAAGTGTGATATCAAGCTTCACACTTTCTTCATACTTCTATTTTATACTACATCTGTAATTAATACATATTCTAAAAGGATTAACATGAATACGAATAATATTAAAGATAGAAGAAGTTTTTTAACTAAAATGTTGGTAGCAGGAGCAAGTGGAGTGACATTGCTTTCATCTGCTGCGTATGCAAAAAAAGAGACTACAGATACTACTGTAGTATTAACAGAAGATCAAAAAGATATGCTCTTCTATATATATCAGGAAGAGAAAGTTGCCAGAGATGTATATATAACTCTAGGTGATATCTATACAGATGAAAATACGTTTGCTTCTATCCAGTTGTCAGAACAGAGACATATGGATTCTGCAAAAGAGCTGTGTGAAAAATACGGTGTTGATACTTCAGAAGTAGTTGAAGATGCAGTAGGAAGTTTCGTACTGCCTGTACTCCAAGAGCTCTATGATACCTGTGTGGGTGAAGGTGAGAAATCACTTCTGGATGCACTTAAGATCGGTGAATTGATCGAATACACAGATATAGAAGATCTTGAACACGCGGCTGAAGGTATGCCCGAAGATGTAGTAGCTGTATTTGAAAGCCTTAAAGAGGGTAGTTTAAGTCACCTTGATGCATTTCAGACAGCGATCGAAAGGGCATAATCCATCATGCTCATAAACAGCAGCAGGACTTTTTCATTGTTAGAACCCAGTGATATACTTGCTCTTTACTATACTTCATTGTATAGTGGTGATCTTAGTATGGTCAAAGAGTTGATGACGAAGGAGTCTTACATCATGACCATTGAGACATTCGCCTTAAGATTGGCACTGCGTGACCAAGAGTTCAAGTCACAACTTAAAAAGATAGAAAATGATGAAGATGCATTAGAAGAGGTTGAAAACAGGCTCTCTTACGATCTGATTGACAGAAGAAACGCTCCCAAAATAGATATAAAGAGTGTATCCATGAATGGTAAAAATAGACAGACCATCGACTATACAGAAGATGGAAAAGTGAAGAAACTCTACTTTTCAAAAGAAAATGATGGATGGAAGATAAACTACTATGCAGGACGTAAAGTCGCGTAAATACGTTAGTCTACTAACGTATTATCCCTTATGACAAATATTTACAACGACTCAGGTCTTATTTTTTAGTTTTCTCTTCTGCCCATACCAGTTTGAAGGTACTTCCTTTTTTAGGCTCTGATTCCAGTTCGATCTTGATATGGTACTCTTTACATATCTGATTCACTATATCCAAACCTACACCAAATCCACCATGCAAACTTTGAGAGGATTTAAAACGTTCAAAGATACTTTTTTGGTCCTCTTTTGAAATACCGATACCGTTGTCTTTTACGGAAAAGTACTGCTTTGTCAAATTCACTTCGATCTCTCCATTTTTTTTGGAGAACTTTATCGCATTTGAGAGAAGGTTGTCTATAAGCAAGATGAGCTTACGCTTATCCATATGGATCGTCTTAGGTTGTAAAGCAGTGCTGATCTTTAACCCCTTGAACTGTATGAGTGTATCCATATATTTGATCCGTTCAAGGATCACCTCTTTAACTTCTATAGCTGTGTCTTCATACTCAATATAGTCATGGAAAGAAGCAAAAGAGAGGTCCCGGTAAAGACTGGAGAGGGTTTTGGTTGCGATATCTATGCGATCAAGTGAGCGAAGCTGTTTTGTATCGAGATTCTTTTTGTCCATATGTTCATAGCTCATCAGAATGGTACTGATGGGAGTATTCATCTCATGGGTGGCATCTTTCATGAATTTTGTGAGAGATGCAATGGATCTTTTAATAGGAGATAACATGATCTTTGCCAAGAGCAGTGCAACAAAAAGTAGAAAAACAAACCCGTAAAATGCTATCATACCGATCTGCTCCATGATCTCATTTAATTGATCCGTATCAAGCGGTTTTTTGATCACGATGTATTTCACATCAAGGTACTCTTTGTAGAGTGTCTCTACAAGATAGTATTCGTCATTATCAGCATAAAATAGTTTGGTAAAATCAATATTCTCCATAAATGTAGAAGCGAGCAGGTCTCTTTTATTATCATAGAGAGCGATGTCATACCCCTCTTCATAAAAAGTGAACTGCTCGCTTTTGTTCATATGGTAGTATTCCAACTGTGCATTGATGCTTCTTGCTTTATATCGCATTTCCAAATGCAACTTCTCGATCAAAGCATTCTTTTGATCCATATAATAAAGATACCCCACCCATGTGGCTAAAATACTGAGTGATCCCAGGTAGACCACCATGAAAATAATGACACTTTTGGTACTGGCCTTCATCAGTCTGAGGTTTCCATTTCAAACCTGTAGCCCAGACCTCGAAGATTTTGTATCATATCTTTGGTCAGATGTTTTCTCAAGTTTTTGATATGGGCTCTTAGAGATTCGGCTGAGGCTGTTTCATCATAGTCCCATAGTACATCATAGAGACTTTCAAAGGTGACGACCTCATTGGGATATTTCAAAAAGTGTTTGAGCAGTTTAAGTTCTTTTTGCGGCAGAGAAACACTCTCTCCACCTGTATGGAGCAGTTCTGTATCTATATCAAAAGTGATATCCTTATCTATCTGTATCATGTTAGAACGTTTTTGTGCAAAAGAACGTTTCTGGATGTTCTTGATACGTAAAAGAAGTTCTGCAAGTTCAAAAGGTTTTTTGAGATAATCATCCGCACCGCTTTCAAACCCTTGTGACACATCCTCTATGTCATTGAGAGATGTCACAAATATCGTAGGGGTTGCATCACCATTGTCACGTAGTGTTTTCAATAGATCAAAACCTTTGATCGCAGGCACATTGACATCGAAGATATAGAGATCATACTGTGTCTCATAGGCTTTGTCCAGTGCTTCTTCTCCGTCATAGACAAGATCCAGTTCAAAATCGTTGTCTTCAAGGTACTCAGACATGATATCTGCCAGACCGATGTCATCTTCCAATAATAAAATTTTCATTGGTGCTCCTGATATTTACTATGATTATAGCATACTCCCGAAAAGTGTAGTTCATACTTTTTTCATACTTTTGTACTATAATAAATAAAAATTGAGAAAGGTGCTGATGATGAGATGTAAATATATACTTCCCACACTTTGTATATTTGGCGCCATGTCACTTCATGCAGAGGAGAAAGGATTAGGTAATATCCTTCAAGAAGCAGGTCAGAAGAAAGCACTTACGAAACCTGAACCTCATAAGAAAACATCTAAAAAGAAGACACGTTTTGTATTTAAAGATGAATATAAATCAAATGGTATAGGTTCAGGAAATGAAGCTGCAGCCGAAAAAAAATCAGAAAGTTATGACTATGACAACAAATCAAGATTTAAATTCAAATTCAATGATGGTTCGGCACAGGGTAACTTCATGAGCGGATATGGTGGCACTGGAGGCATGGGTGGCGGTTCCATGGGCGGCGGAGCAGGTAACAGTGGTGGCGGTGGAGGAGGTCGAAGATAGACCTCTTTGTTTCATAGATGCTTCACACTTTTCTCCTATACTTTGAACGTAACGCATAATATTTACATTCAAAGGGTATTCCATGAAAAAAACATTATTGATATTGGGTGCTGTAGCACTTGTAGTCACTCCTTCTTTGGTTTCTGCAGAAGATAGTTTACAACAACATCTTAGAATGGAACAAAAGCTTCAAAAAGAGTATCAAAAACGAATGAAAAACGGTAACGGTGAACAAAACCAATACAAATATAACTATCAAAAACAGTATGAATATAAAGGTACACATCCAAACAGATCAAGTAGTAGATCAATAGGTGGACAAAGAGGTGGTGGCGGCGGTCGTCACTAAAAAAGTACTACATCTTAAGGGTATTTGTGACCAACAACGATACCCTTCCTTCTAATAGAACTACTTATTCAGACTATGAATATAGGTCGCAAGCTCATGAAGCTCTTCCTTAGAGTGTTTATTCACAAAATCTTTTTTTACACTTTTAACAAAAGCCATAGCCTTTCTATCTCCTGACGCATAGCTGATGAGCGCATTTTGTATCTCTTTAACAGGCATCTCTTTGATCGCTTTAGAGGTTCCCATAGCTTTCATATCTCCATTTACACCGTGACAGCTTGCACATTTTTGTGCATAAGTATTCTGTGCCGGTGATGCAGAAAGAAGACTCACTGAAAACATTACTAATACAATTTTTATCAAGTTCATACCACTCCCTTTTCAACTAGTTTTACTCTATTATATTCTTTTATCATTTGAATTTAGGTTATCTATCTTGCTTCTTGATAGCCAGTTTTGCTAGAATAAATTAAATAGTGCAAGCTATTTTTAAAAGTAAGGGAGAAAGAATGATAAAATTAAACAGACAAAGTTTAGTAGCTATGGGGCTGCTTGGATTCATCAGTTTGACAAGTGAAGTAAAAGCTGTACCTGCGTTTGCTACACAGACAGGTATGGACTGTTCAGCATGTCACATACAGCACATAGAAAGGCTCAACAAATTTGGTAGAAAATTTTTGGCTTCAGGTATGACCATCAGTCAGAAATTTACAGATGCGAACAGTAGTGGTTCAGATATCAATCCCTCTGTAATGTTCAAGTCGATCTATGAAAAAACAGACAATAAACCGAGTGAATCAGGAGTGGTCAAAGATACGACTCTAACCAATGACGGCATACTATCTGTACCTAGAACAGCTGCACTCTATGTAGGGGGAAGGGTAACAAATAACTTAGGTGCCCTTGTGAATCTTTCTTATAAATCTCAGAATGATAACTCCATTTCAGGAAAAATGGTCTATGCTCAAGAGATAGAAGATGGATATTTAGGATTGGCCGCGTACTCTACCGCTGACTTTGGTCCATTCTCAGGTATGGAGATCTACAACTCAGGTCTCTTCAAACCGTTTAGAACATTTGATATAAGAAGACTTTCCAATGCATTTCAGGCAACAGAGGTAGGTACCGGTGCGGCAACAGGACTACAGGCTTACTTTGACAAAGATGGGGCACTGGCAGATGGTGATCATATCTTTGCAACAGTGGGTATGTATGCTCAGGGACAGGACAATAACCAAATGGATCTTACAAGCAACC
>JBFEWI010000088.1:0-7118 GCA_041546475.1 Sulfurovum sp. | reverse complement strand
GATTATGATAGAAATTTTGTTTATTTATTTTAATAAATGCCATGACGAGATTATACAATATAGATAATAAATAAGGGATACGATGCAAAAAGATCTAAAAGTGGTGATGCCGGCAGAATGGGAAAAACAGCGTGCCGTACTCTTGTCCTTTCCTCATGAAGAGACAGACTGGCATGATCCCGATAATGCAGCAGAATTGGAAGCGAGTCTCTCACCGTTTATACGTATTGCTCAGGCTATCGCTTATAAAGAAGCTGTTTACATTATCTGTAAGGACAAAGAAAAAATTTCAAAGATGTTCTGTTCCACACGGAACATGACTTTCATAGAGATACCTACCAACGATACCTGGATACGCGACTACGGATACATCAGTGTAAAAGAGAATGATGAAGTCAAACTACTCGACTTCACTTTTGATGGATGGGGCGGTAAATTTGAAGCTTCACTTGACAACACTGTCAACACTGTTTTACACAAAAAAGGATACCTTGGCACTACACCTTTTGAACAGATCGATTTTGTCCTTGAGGGAGGTTCCATAGAGAGTGATGGCGATGGTACGATACTCACTACCTCTACCTGCCTCTGCAACCCGAATAGAAACGGCGGACTGGGTAAACAAGAGATCGAAGAGAAGCTCCGTACCTACCTGGGCGCACAAAGAATTCTTTGGCTGGACCATGGATATCTTTCCGGCGATGATACAGACAGTCATATAGACACTTTGGCCAGATTTGTCAACAAGACGACCATCATGTATGTCAAGTGCGAAGACAAAGAAGATGAACACTACGAAGCACTGCAACAGATGGAAATACAGCTACAGGGCTTTACCACAGCAGAGGGGGAACCCTATACATTGATCCCGCTTCCGATGTGTGAAGCAAAATACAATGATGAGCAAAAGAGACTGCCCGCAACGTATGCCAATTTTCTCATTACCAACGGTGCATTGATCTACCCTACTTACGATGATAAAAATGACACGAAGGTCGGAGAGATTTTTAAAGAGGTATTTCCTGGCAGAGAGATCATCCCTGTCAATTGTTTAAAACTGATAGAACAAGGCGGGAGTCTGCACTGTTCTACGATGCAGATAGTATATTAAAAAGGATTTTTATGAAAACAGCACTGATCCAACAAGCTTACCATGGTAGCAAAGCACAAACCCTTCAAGTCACAATAGAGAAGATAAAAGAAGCCGCACAAAACGGTGCAGAGCTTATTGTTTTGCAGGAGCTTCACCAGACAGAGTATTTCTGTCAGAGTGAAGATACAAAATTTTTTGATTATGCTGCCCAGTTTGAATCTGATGTAGCATTTTGGGGGAATATTGCAAAAGAGAACAGTGTCGTACTGGTCACTTCACTTTTTGAAAAACGTGCAGCAGGCCTCTACCATAATACAGCCGTAGTCTTCGAAAAAGATGGTTCTGTTTCAGGAAAATACAGAAAGATGCATATCCCTGATGATCCCGGATTTTATGAGAAATTTTATTTTACTCCCGGGGACCTCGGTTTTGAGCCTATACAAACGTCTGTAGGAAAGTTAGGTGTACTGGTCTGCTGGGATCAGTGGTACCCGGAAGCAGCACGTGCCATGACACTCAAAGGGGCAGAGATACTTATCTATCCTACTGCGATCGGGTGGTTTGAAGCGGACAGTGAAGAGGAAAAGGCCAGACAGCTTGACAGCTGGATCACTATACAGCGTTCTCATGCCATTGCAAACGGGTTACCCGTAATCAGTTGTAACCGTGTAGGCTTTGAAGCGGACAGTGCCGGTGTGATGGCCGGTACAAGGTTTTGGGGGAACTCTTTTGTATGTGGCGCACAAGGAGAGATGCTGGTACATGCGGATGACAAGAGCGAAACCATTCTCTATGCAGAGATCGAACATGCACGTACCAAAGAAGTACGTGATATCTGGCCGTTTTTACGTGACAGGCGTATAGAAGAGTATGGCTGTTTACTCAAAAGGTATTGTGACTAAGCTTTTCTGTTGCTGTAGATAGGAATGCACTTAGATTTAATGTCGCTCAAACCACCACATGAATGCAAACATAAGTCCCGGCGTTTTTGCGATGTTCTCATCATAGATGAGTTTTTTTGCATCCGCCGTAGGCAGGTAGACAACTTCTATCTGTTCATGATCCACGCCCCCGCCTTCACTCACTTTCATATGCTCCTCGACTTCGGCAAAATAAAGTGTCTGTTTACTCCCTGCAAAGCCTACTGAGGTATGAAAAGAAGTGATCTTTTCGATATTTGAAAGGGGAATATCATAGCCGCACTCCTCTTCTACCTCCTCTTTTACAATTTCTACCAGAGAAAGTTCTTTATCCACGATACCTGCACACAGCTCTACGGTCATACCCTTTTCATTATTCAAGTACACTGCAGGACGGAACTGTTTTACCAAAATAAATGATCTCTTCTCTTTATGGTAAAGAAGAATGGCCACACTATCATGTGCTTCAACGATCTCCCATGATTTTTTGATACCTTCTTGTTCGTAGGTGGCAAATGCTGTGGAAATAAATTTGGCATCGACCAAAGGCTGAAGTTTAAAGTGCTTGATCTTGTTTCCCATCTTCTACCCCCATGCTTGTTCGTTCATATCCATCCCAGACAAAAGGTGCACTTTTTTCTTTGAGATAGGCCAAAAGTTTTTCTTTATTCTCTTTTGCATTCTTGATCACGACCTTTTTGTATTTTGTTTTGGTCACATCTTTATATTTGGTGATTTTCTTCAAAACCGTATCTTTGATAGACGCTTTGCGCAGTACTTTCATTGGATTGATCCATCTTCCGTTTCTCTTCATTCCAAAATGCAAATGGGGTCCTGTACTTCGTCCTGTACTCCCGACATACCCTATGATCTGACCTTTCTTTACCTGCTGCCCTCTTTTGACACGTATACGGCTCTGATGCGCATAGAGTGACTCATACCCTCCGGGATGTTTGATCTTCACCACTTTACCATACCCTCCCAAACGGCCGGAAAAAATGACCTTGCCTGCATTGACTGCAATAAGCGGTGTTCCTCTTCTTGCTCCAAAGTCTGTACCGTGATGCGGACGGTACCGTTTCAATATCGGATGATACCTTCTATGACTGAAGGAGGAAGTGATACGAACATGTCGCAAAGGCATACCAAAACGAGAAGAAACACTTCTGATAGGGACCCTACGGTAATACGTCACTTTTTCCTTACCTTTGACCGTATAGGCTTGAGACTTTTTCGTACTTGTGTAGCCATAACCGTCTTCATCTGCATAGATAAACTGTTCTTTATTCCTAGATTCATGCACAGCTATTTTCACATAGGGCATAGTGTGCGGCTGTCCCATTCTCGTCTTTTGTGAATAGATGAAAGAGACTGTATCTCCCTTTTGAAACTTTCTTGTGTTTACAGCACCTTTAAAAAGCTGTCCGATCTTATCTGCCAGGGCAGGATGATGCAATGCATTGTTCACATCGGTATAAAGATTTGTTTCTATCGTAACCGTAGCACCGTGTTCTTTCTCTTTATACTCTATAGGGATAATATCGAAACTGTACACATCGCTTTTATGCGCTTTGGCCAGCCTTATCTGCATCTCTTCTCCTATTGGGATCAATGCCTGTTCAAGTGTACCGTTACTGTCTTTTAATTCATAAAAGAGTTGACCTCCTTCAATTTCGGAAAGAAACTGGATATCTGCTTTTGAAATATCATTGAGTATACCTTTAGAGATCTCTTTAGAGTCTAAATACTCTGAAAATGTTTTCCCTTTTTCCCAATATCCAAGCGTTACTTTCGCACCAAATAGGGAACTTGATATCAAGATCCATACCACTATATTTTTAAGACTTCCCATTCTCTTCTATTATCCCTACTGCTTAATTGGATATAATTATAACTTAAGTAGGTTAATCTACCCGCTACACTACAAACATCAATAAACTTTTACTATATTGCCTGTATAATCAATACCATTATTTAACACTTAAAGGACCGCTATGCACAAAATAGCTCTTATTGCGCTACTCTCTTTGCCGATGTTTGCAGGTTTTTTCCCGCAAACAGTGCAGACTTCTGTCAAATCTGTCAAAGGAGACAGCATTACACTCAAAAAACCATTTCCTGTCAATGGTATGAGTGGTGTTGTGATACATAATTACGGCAATGACCTGACAGCTATCACTAGTCGCATTGCCCAAACTTCAGCGAATACATCCGTAGCATTGGTCAGTAAAGATATCCTCCATCATGATGAGCTCCCTACCATCAAAACACCCATTTCAGTGAATGACAAGGTCATTGGCGGGTACCTTTATAACAACGTACTTCTTCTAGCTCCGGATGCGGATACCTATGCAAGGATCACCTCTGAACATACTAAAAAATGGATACATCCGGATCTTTTTGCCCTCTATCTTTCTACTGAGGGAGAAGAGAAACCAACAAGAGAAAACCTTGCCCGTTTTGCAAAAAAATATCAAGTAGGTCTTGTCTATATCGTACGTAAGAACTCTGCTGTACTGTTAGACCCTATTTCTGCAAAGATCGTCTCTGAACAGCCAATGGCAGATCTGCCTGCCAAAGGATCATTTCCCTTTTATATGCGTTTGAAATCGCCTGATTCAGGATGGTTCGGCAGTGACGTTAAGGGTAACTATTACAACACAATGAAATCTTTATAATGGAAGTCAGTCATGTTAGATAAAAAACATATAAAATATTTTGAAACACTTGTCGGGAAAGAGAATGTCTACAGCGACAAAGCACACCTCATTGCATACTCTTATGATGCTACACGTACACGCTATGAACCTGAAGCTGTGATCTTTCCGAGACATGAAGATGATGTCAGTGCCATACTCAAATACTGTAACGAACATCAGATCATCATCACACCAAGAGGGGCCGGTTCAGGGTTTACAGGCGGGGCACTTCCATCTCAAGGTGGTATCACGTTGGGGATGGAGAAGCATATGAACAAGATCCTTGAGATCGATATGGAGAACATGGTAGCCGTAGTGCAGCCGGGTGTGATCAATATGGACCTGCAAAAAGCGGTTGAAGAGGTAGGACTTTTCTACCCGCCTGACCCTGCCAGTGAACAGTATTCTACGCTCGGTGGAAATGTCAGTGAAAATGCAGGAGGAATGCGTGCAGCAAAATACGGCCTGACCAAAGACTATGTGATGGCCCTTCGTGCCGTACGTCCGAACGGAGACATCATCCGTGCAGGGAAGCGTACCATCAAAGATGTCGCAGGCTATAACATAGCGGGTATCCTCATTGCAAGCGAAGGAACATTGGCTGTCATTACAGAGATCACGCTCAAACTCATTCCTAAACCTAAATTTACCAAAGCCTATATGGGTATCTTCCCTTCTGTGGATGATGCGATGAATGCAGTATTCAAATCACTTGCAGCGGGTGCAAATCCTGTAGCCATGGAGTTTATGGATGACCTTGTGGTCCAGGCACTCAAAGAGAAACTGGGCATCAAGCTTCCTGAAGATGCAGGTGCACTGCTCATCGGTGATGTGGATGGGAATGTGATCGAAGAGGTAGAGTTTCAGCTGGAGACCCTGGAAAAATCATTTAAAGAGAACGGTGCTCAGGATTTCATCGTCGCACATGATGCCCAAAAGAGAGATGAACTTTGGTATGCAAGACGTAATGCTTCCCCATCTATCACGATCTTTGGAAGCAAAAAACTCAATGAAGATATCTCTGTGCCGAGAAGTATGCTGCCTGAAGCACTGGAGCGTATCTATGCCGTAGGGAATAAATATGGCTTCAAGGTTCCATGTTTCGGACATGCAGGGGACGGTAATATCCATGTCAATGTCATGGTGGATGGTTCGGATGAACAACAACTTCATGACGGACACCAGGCGATAGAAGAGATATTCGAGCTTGTGGTAGAGATGGGAGGGACACTGAGTGGTGAACATGGTATCGGTACAAGTAAAGCACCGTTCATGAACATCGCATTCAATGAGGTAGAACTTGATCTCTTCAAAAGTATCAAACAGGCTTTTGACCCGAACAACATACTCAATCCGGGGAAAATGGGATTACCGAACTGATTGGATACACCTTTTCAGGATAGACCTATAGAGGTATGACAATTTTATCTAGAGATTCCCGTGTTTCTCGCGGGAGTTACGGAGGAATCAAAGACCATGCAAATCAATCCTCAATTCAAAAAAATCCTAAAAACCTATTACATCTTCTTACGTGATTTCCTCAGCGATCTTTTTGATAGCAGGTTGGGACACTATGCCTCCAGTTTAAGTTGGAGTACCCTTTTTTCTATTATTCCTTTCTTGGTGATCATGCTGGCTATTTTTACAACCATGCCTCTGTTTCATACTATGTATGCGAAAGTAGAAAAACTTATTTTTGACAACCTTCTGCCAACGGACTCCAAAGTCATTATGGAATACCTCAATACCTTTGTAGAAAATTCAGACAAATTGGGATACATAGGGGCATTCTATGTGATATTTGCGGCGGTCATGTTCTTCAAAGACTATGATTATATCGTGAATGACATCTTCTCAACACCCAAACGAACGATCTGGCAAGCAATCAAAACCTATCTTCTGCTGGTCATCACCATACCCACGATGATGGCTGCCTCTTTTTATCTCTCTGCCTTCATACAAGGGTATCTGGATAAAAGCAGTATCACCAGCATCATACATCTCTATGAAATCATCCCCTATTTCATCGTATGGATGATGTTCTACATCGCCTACCAACTCTCTCCCCATACCCGTATAAAGGTCTCTGCTGCCCTAGCAAGTTCCTTCATCGCCTCTCTTGTATGGTATCTTTCCAAAAGTGCTTTTGTCTTCTATGTCGTGCACAATAAGACCTATGCAAGCATCTATGGGAGTATCAGTATCGTACTCTTTTTCTTTGTATGGATCTATATCTCATGGGCCATCTTCATCCATGGACTTAAATTTTGTGCGCTATTGAACAAAAATGAAGAGATTGAGCATATTTAAACCCGAGAAGGAAGCCACAATATTCATACTAAAAAAATGTAGTTAGCATACAATAGCGCCAAACCTGTCACTGACAAAAAAAGTCTTTTACTCCAT